>JAFGVF010000169.1 GCA_016938155.1 Candidatus Cloacimonadota bacterium | reverse complement strand
CCCCATTGAGCCCATAAACTACAGGTTTCCCCGAGGCCACATATTCAAAAATCTTTGATGGAATCGTTTTTTTAAACATCGGAATATCTTTGAGATGAACAAATAGAATATCTGCATTTAAATACTTGCTTAAGACTTCTTGCCGTGGCACTGGCTGAGTTATCAGAATATTACTAATTTCTCCTTCTCGAATATGATTCGCAATAAGTTCCTTTTGAGACCCACTCCCAAGAAGTTCAAATTCCAGGATTCCCTCAAATCTTTTGGCTACTCGAGTCAATATATCAAGATCTTGAGCTATCCCAAGGTTTCCAGTATAAAGAACTTTATAGGGTTTCTTTGGCTTTTTATCCATTTTATTCATCTCAAAAAAGCTAAGAAAACTATCATCTAATCCATTTGTGATGATGGTTATCGGCACATCTTTAATGCTTTTGATATGTTCTTCAAAGGCGGGCGAATTGATAACGATCCGGGTTGCCCTTGTAATCATCTTTTTTTCTACTCGTTTCAATATCTTGAAAAGTAAAGACTTTTCAGAAGTCACCTGAAGATCGAGCATAGCATCCGGCCATAAATCCCTGATATCAAGAACAAACGGTTTTTTTCTTAATTTCGATAGTATCGAACCAAGGTATCCTACAAGCAATTGGGGAGATGTTGCTAATATAACATCTGACTTTTTACTCTCTCGCAAGCCTCTTAAAAAGCTTTTTAAGAAATATTGGAGATAGACAAAAGATCTTTTCAAAAAATTGCTAGTCTGTTGTGGAAGTTTGACTCGGTAAATCACCAGCCCGGGTATTTCAGCAACAGAATCCTTATGCAGTAATTCTTTATACCGGTTGGGTTGTGCAGTAAGAACAGTGACATTGTGCCCTCTCTTCAGGAGAGTCATTACTAGTGACTCCATTCGAAAAGAAGCAGCCCCGATATCGGGAGGATAATGCTGAGTTAAAACCAATATTTTCACTTTGTCACACCGCAATAATCAAGAACGATTTTATTTTCTATTTTCCTCTTTTTAAATTCTCTATGAGCAACAAGGTAAACGATAATATCAGCTTTTTCTTCAGCTTCTATGTATGGAACAAGATCCTTTCCTTCGTATTTTGGAATATTTGGTTCAACAGCTAATATCTTATAATCGGTTTTTTTTAGACGTTTCATTATATACAATGCAGGAGACTCTCGGAGATCATCAATATCTGGTTTATAGGCTAACCCCATAGTAGCGATCACAGGCTTACTTTTCATCTCCCGTTCAAACTTTTCAGCTGTGGTGATAATATTTTTAAAGACCCAGTCTGCCTTATGATTGTTGACGTCTCTTGCCGCTTTAATGATCTTTGCCTTTTCTCCGAACTCTGAAACGAGAAACCATGGATCAATGGCAATACAATGTCCACCCACTCCGCACCCAGGATTTAAAATATTCACTCGGGGATGTTTCCCCGCCAGCATTATTAACTCATCCACATCAATATCAACTTCATTGCAAATCATGGAGAGCTCATTGGCAAAAGCAATATTGACATCTCGATAAGAATTTTCAACCAACTTACACATCTCGGCGGTTCTGGCATTTGTTTTATGAAGGTTGCCTTTAACAAATCGAGAGTAGAAATTAACGGCTTTCTGTGCACTCGACTCATCTAATCCCCCAATAACCCGATCATTGTTTTCCAATTCATATAGAATCTTACCGGGAAGTACTCGCTCGGGACAATATGCGATAAATAAATCACCCTTAAGCTCTGGTCGCTCTTGAAAAACAAGGTCAGCCATTTTACCCGTAGTCCCCACAGGGCTTGTTGATTCGATCACAAGAAGATTACCTTTTCTCAGATATGGAGTAACAGCCTCCACAGCAGATTCAACATACGAGAGGTCAGGTTTATGATCCTCCTTAAACGGAGTCGGTACTGCAATCAAAAAAACATCTGCTTCACATGGTTTCGTATCAGCTTGCATAAGCTTTTCTGAAACAACCTTACTGACTAGACCATCAAGATCCGGTTCAACAATATGCACCTTCCCTTTATTTATAGTTTTTACCACTTCTTCATTGAGATCAATCCCTTTAACTTTGATTTTATTTCCAGCTATCAGCGCTGCCGTTGGCAATCCAATATAACCTAATCCCATTACCACAACTTCGAATTTCTTTTCCATCATTCTACTCCTGTCTTATCGCTTAACAGCCTCATTATCTTCTCACAAGCCTTGCCATCACCGTAAGGATTCACTGCATTAGCCATCCTTTGATAGTGCTTTTCATCTTCCAAAAGCCAATTGACTTCATAAATAATAGCGTGGGGAAGTGTGCCGACAAGCTTTGCAGTACCAGCTTCGATGCCTTCTGTCCGCTCAGTTACGTCACGCATGACGATGACAGGTTTCCCCAAAGAAGGAGCTTCCTCCTGGATACCGCCTGAGTCTGTTACTACAAGATAACTTTTATCCATGAGCCAGATCAAGTGAGGGTAATCGAGCGGTTCAATCAAATGGATACGTTCCTGCCCTCCAAGGATCTTTTTCACAGGTTTTCGTACATTGGGGTTGAGATGTACAGGATAAACGAGTTCCACATAAGGATGTTCCTCAGCGATCATCTTCAGAGCTTTACAGATATTTTCGAAAGGCTCTCCAAAGCTTTCCCGTCTGTGGCCTGTCACAAGGATAACTTTCTTGGAAAAGTCGATATAGGAAAAATCCTTTTTATATTTCTCATCTTCCTTTTTAACTCTTTCTAACCCTTCAAAGAGAGCATCGATGACTGTGTTGCCTACAACGTGAACATTATTAACAATCCCTTCTTTTTGAAGATTCTGTTTGGCTTTCTCTGTCGGAGCGAAATGAAAATCGGCCAGATGCCCTGCCAGAATTCGATTTGCTTCTTCAGGGAATGGAGAATACTTATCCCCACTTCGAAGCCCGGCTTCCACATGAGCGACTTTAATTTTATTATAATAGCCTGCAAGGGCTCCGATGAAAGCAGTGGTTGTATCTCCCTGCACAATGATAATATCAGTAGCAGCCTTATCTATTACTTTTTCTAACCCTTTAAGTCCTTTGACCGTAACATCAAACAACGTCTGACTGGCACTCATAATATTAAGATCATACTCAGGCATCACACCAAAAAAATCAAGAACCTGGTCAAGCATCTCTCTGTGCTGAGCTGTAACGCAGATTTCGACATCAAACTTCTTCGGATACTCTTCCATTTTCTTCACAAGGGGGCAAAGCTTTATCGCTTCAGGCCTTGTTCCGAACACAAACAGGACTTTCTTCAATTCGATTTCCTTTCTTCTCGTAGAGTAGAGGCCCAGCACTCAGCTCTTTTCCGTTGAGGGCTCAGTCCCAGTACTCAACTCTTTGAATTGAGTTCACATAGAGGGGTCAGGTCCAGCACTCAACTTTTCTGAGTTGAGTGCTGGATAAATCTTTCCATTATATCAAGCGACGACATCCGGAGTCGTCCCGCACTCAAATTTATTTCCTCACGATAAAATCAGATT
>JAFGVF010000168.1 GCA_016938155.1 Candidatus Cloacimonadota bacterium | reverse complement strand
ATCCTTGGTTATGATTTAGCAATGGATTTAAGAGCTATTCCAGGTGACAAGTTAACGGTTATGGCTCCTATCGGAACAATTCCGACTCCATTTGGTTTGATGCCGAAAACGCGAGAGCTGACCGTTGCCGGAATTTTCATCTCAGGTATGCCGGAATATGATAAGTTAATCTCCTATACAACTATTGAGAATTGCGGGTGGTTTCTCGGATTGGATGACAGTGTTCAGCAGCTCGAAATACGCACAGACAATCCCCGCAAAACCCGCAAGCTAATCAAGCAGATATCAGCTTCATTTCCTGAGATACAGTTTGAAGATTGGAGTAGTTTTGATCGTAATATGTATCAGGCTATGAGGTTGGAGAAAGTTGTGATGATGGTGATTCTGAGCTTGATGATTCTGATTACATCTTTCAATCTGACCGGTAACTTTGCCAAGATGATTGCTCGTCAAAGAAAGGATATCGGGATTCTAAAATCTCTGGGTTGTACGGACAAAGATATATTCATAATCTATCTGCGTCAAGGTCTGACAATTGGAGTAACGGGAACGGCTATAGGGATTACACTTGCTTCATTATTCATCTTTGTTCAGCACCAATGGCATCTGATAAAGATTCCGGCAGGGAACCTGCCAATGAGTGCTCTACCCGTTGCCCCGAGATTATGGGATTTTGTGATTATTACAACCATTTGCCTGTTCATCAGCTTCCTCGCTACTCTTTTTCCTGCCATTCAAGCACAAAAAGTTGACCCGATGAAGATATTGAGGCGATAGAAATCATTTTCTTGACGCATTTACACTGATTCAGATTATAATACGATTATGAAAATATTATTAATAATAGCCTTATCAATGTTCAGTATAGTTGCTCTTTCTGCCATCGGGGATGTATTGACCATCATACAAAAACCTATTTTGAGCGTCCCTCAGATAACTACTCCCGGGGAATCTTTTACGATTGAATGCGATGCTCCTGCAGCAACTGCCGGATGGCAGGCAGCATTGATTTATGAGGACATTTCTCTACCATTAACAATTACTGCAGCACAGTATATGAGTGGTTATGCCCGTTGGTTTCTGACAGTTACAACTCCTCAACCCCAGATTTATGAACTTTATGATTTACAGGTTTCCGCAAGTGGTATTGTCACTGATATCGCACGAAATGCGGTACATCTAATTCCGAGCCTAAAGACTAATTACAAATTTATTCAGATAACTGATGCTCATCTGCCAACTGAGATGTACTATTATGAGCAAGGTTCCGAGAATGACTCTACTTGTATTAATGACCTTCGGGCTGTGATTCAGGACATAAATCTTATCCACCCCGAGTTTGTTCTTTTTACCGGTGATGTAGTGCATGAGGGAGAACTCGAGGAGTTCCAGGGTCGTGAGTATTACACTAAAGCGAAGAGAGTCTTGGGTGAACTCGAAGTTCCGGTCTATCTTGTATCCGGTAATCATGATATCGGGGGATGGAATTCAACTCCTCCTCCTGATGGCACTGCAAGGCAGAATTGGTGGAGATTTTTCGGCTGGCAAAGACTTTATAATCCACCTGCTTCAGATTTTTATTATACTCAGAACTATACTTTTAATTATGGTGAAATTGCCTTTATAGGTATGGAATCATATATCAACTATGATGATTATCTCTGGTATCGTTATGGTGATGAAAGCTTCACATCCAGGCAAATGCAATGGCTACATACGCAACTGAATCTTCATGCATCCGACGCTGCAAGGGTTCTTTTTTATCATTATGATTTCAGTGAACAGCTAAATTTAGCATCACTGAATGTGAATATGGCACTTTGGGGACATATTCACTATAGTGAAGGGAGTATATATTCCCAACCGTATAATCTTGGGACCGACAATCTCGGTGGTGGTACAAGGGCTTTTCGTATAGTCAATGTTATCAATAATGCTCTTCAGCCCCTAAATACTTCCTATGCCGGTAGCTACGGTCAATCATTGACTGTAAATTATTCACCTTCCAATATAGGTATAGCTGATTCCGTATCTGCAACCATTACAAATAATTACGGGATACCGTTTCAGGATATGCGGTTGAAGTTTATAATGCCTCCCGGGCTTTATGGTTATAATGTTACCGGTGGGACACTGCTTCAAATCATGCGAACTCCTGACCAGAATACCTGCTATATCAGTGTTGATGTTAACGGTTATGCCAATGCCCAGATAACAGTTTCCACTGATTATTCCAATTCCAATGAAGATAACAGTTTAACAGTGCTGCAATCAGTTAAGTGTTATCCTAATCCTTTTTCGGAGAAAGTTACAGTCAGTATCCAATGCAAGGATAAAAAGGAAGCTTTTATCGAGATTTTCAATGTTAAAGGACAGAAAGTTAAGACTCTTGCCGGTCCGATACTCATTTCAGGGAATAATGAATTTCTTTGGGACAGCAGCAATGAGAAATCCGGTATCTACTTTCTGCGTGTGACAATCGGGAGTGAAAACAAAACTCATAAATTGATACTCCTGAAATAAAAGTTTCATCTCCTGATTTCAAATATTTTTCAACTTATGTGTTCCATTATCCTCATATCCATCGATGGGCAGTTTTCCCACTGCTCTACCACTGTACACTCACTGCCCACTCACTGTTTCAGTGGGTTGACAGTGGAGAAGCAGTGACTGAGCAGTGAGAAAACAGTGGGGAGTTAAACTGCCGGTAAAAGGAGTGCTGAAAAAGCTCTAAAAGTGCCAAACTCCTCATTATTGCCACTGCTGACACACAAACGCTACTCTATCATATAGTATTACCTTTCTATCATAGGAAACCATATCATTTCCGACCGATAGTCGGCAGTAAAATAAAACATTTGACAATGAGAAGAGGGAAAAAGAGAAAAAATTATTCATGTAGCCCTTGGATTGTTACTAATGATCCAATTGTTTTCTTATGCAACTGCTTTTAAGGGAACAGGTAGTGAAGGATGGGATGGTCCTCATTATGTCCAAAGCGATAGTACAAAGATTACGACTATGTTAGAGTTGGATTCAGTAGCCGATTCAGATAATCGTGTAATTCTTGACGAAGAATACACTTCCATCTGGATTTCATTAGAAAGCTTTGAGTATCAGAAAGTTAATGGAACCGATTATTACTTTTATTCAATGATATCACCTGAGGAAAACAATACTAAAGTAACTTTGGATTATTCATTGTCAAATTATCCTAACCCGTTTAATCCTGAAACAACAATCAACTTCTCAATCCCCAAAGAGAGTAAAGTCACTCTGACGATATACAACATTAAAGGTCAGCAGGTTGCAACTTTAGTGAATGAAGTAATGAATTCAGGTAATAATCAGATACTCTGGAGGGGGCTTGATGGTAAAGGTAATAAAGTAACTTCAGGAGTATATTTTTATAAGTTAACTACTTTCGAAAAAACATTGACGAATAAAATGCTCTTATTAAAGTAAACTAATAACTATGGAAAGTGGCAGGAAACTGCCACTATCCTATTTAAACCGGAGGTCGAATGAGACTAGTAACAATCATCTTTCTCTTAATACCGTTTATCATGTTTGCAGATGTAATCAATATTCCCGCCGATTACATGACTATACAGGAAGGTATTAATAATGCCGCACAGGGAGATATGGTTCTTATCAGTCCCGGAACTTACTACGAGAACATTGATCTGAGCAATAAAATCGGAATTACGCTCTGTTCCCTGGAGGCAACAACCGGAGATTCTACTTATATAAACACAACAATCATAGATGGAAGATTTGAAGAGGAATCTACTATTCTCTGCTTTGAGAATGTGATAGATTGCACGATTCGGGGTCTTTCGATTACCGGAGGAAGAGGGCATATCTTTTATGATATCCATGATATCAATAGTTTTATTGTGTATGGAGGGGGTATTTACTTATACGATCAGATTGATTTAACCTTGATAAATCTGGAAATCTACGGTAACAGAGCATCTCAGGGAGGGGGGATTTTCTTTGGGCAAAATAGTGTTTGCAATTTATCTAAAGTAAATATATATAACAATATCGGCAGGTTTGTCGGAGGAGGTATCTGCTTTGCAAGTACTTCAACTGAAAATGCTACAATAGTTTTCGACCAACAGAACCGATGCAGTATATACAATAATAACAGTCCTCAGGGAATGGATATTGGCTGGTACTTTAACCGCTTTCACACACAGGAAATTTATCTTGATATGTTTACCTGGTATGAACCTTCCAAGTATTATGTGAATGTCTTTGATTACGATTACAATGATTTACCCAACCCTTTTCCAGTATTTGATTTTCAAAGAACATATATTACCCCTGTTATGAATGATTTATATGTTTCTATGAATGGTGATGACACGAACACCGGATTAACTTCTCAAGAACCTCTGAGAACAACCTGGAAGGCATTTCAAAAAATATTTGCAACTGAAAGCAATCCGAGAACAGTGCATCTTATGGAAGGGGATTTCATTGAAGAGGTAAACGGATTTAACACCTCAATTGTTTTAAAGGAGAACACAACTCTACAGGGAGCTTCGCCTGAACAGACCCACATCTATGCGGAAGATTTTGTAAACTCACCACTTTCAACTGCTATATCCTTTGCCTCACATCAGAGCAATATGACAATTAGAGATTTGAGTTTGACGACTGAAAATGCTCAAGCAATTGGGGGTTATACTCCCTATAATGCAGAAATAGATAATGTAGTTATTGAAGACTGTACAAATTCAGACCAGAATGCTTTAATAAATGTTTGGAATAGTGATAGAGATATTATCGATGGAGATATCTCAGTTAAAAATACTATCATCAGGAATAATGTTACAAACAAAACAATAGCTTTTTATATATCGACTTATGATATTATTGTGGATAATGTGTTAATACAGAACAATACTGCCTTGCAGCACGAGACAGAGATGTCAACTTATGGAGTTTATTTTATTAAAGCTCTGAATGAAACAGTTATCAAAAATAGCACTTTTATTAATAACGAATATCACGCAAATGAAGATGTAGCTCTTTTTAATCATTATTATGGAGACCCATCTCCAAAGATTCT
>JAFGVF010000167.1 GCA_016938155.1 Candidatus Cloacimonadota bacterium | reverse complement strand
CGAATGGGAAGTTATCGGAAGTATAGACGCCTTCAACGGAGTCCTCACCGAACCGATGGAGTTAATGGAACTTACACCAAGGGAAGTGGGCGGAATACATGTTCAGGGTGGCACAATACTCGGCTCAACTAATAAAGGTGGACCATTTGCCTGGCCCATTAAAAATCCTGACGGTACCTGGGGAGAAGCTGACCGTTCCGATGAACTTGTACACAAGCTCCAATATCAAAATATTGATGCTGTCATCAGCATCGGAGGTGATGGTTCACAAAGAATATCCCAACAACTTTTTGAAAAAGGAATGCCCGTTATCGGTGTTCCAAAAACAATTGATAACGACCTATGCAGCACTGATTATACCTTCGGGTTCCAAACAGCTGTTGAGACTGCCACGGATGCTCTTGATAAACTTGTTACCACAGCTGCCAGTCACCACCGTGTCCAGATTCTGGAAGTTATGGGACGCTATGCAGGGTGGATTGCCTTGAGTGCTGCAGTTGCCGGTGGTGCTGAAGTCTGTCTAATACCGGAAATCCCTTATGATGTTAAGAAAGTGATAGCTAAAATTCATGAGCGGATGAGCAGTAAAAAGAAGTTTGCAAATATCATCATAGCTGAAGGAGCAATGCCTATTGATGGAACTCAATCTACAGATGAGGAAGTGGAGATTGGAAGACATGAGGTAAAACTGGCCGGAGCTGCTCTGGAGCTATCTCGTCTTATCAAACGGGAAGGCTACAATTATGATATTCGGGAAACCATTCTCGGGCATCTGCAACGCGGTGGAACTCCCAATCCTTTCGATAGGATTCTCGCTACTCAATTTGGTGTAAAAGCCTTCGAGCTTGCTAAAGCCGGCAAATTCGGACACATGGTTGCTTATCGTCATCCCAATGTTATCGATGTACCTATTATAGATGCAATTAGTAGGTATAATATAGTCGATGTAAATTCGTATCTTGTGAATACTGCCAGAAAAACAGGCATCTGTCTCGGTGATTAGAGATTTTCAAGTTTAAAAAGGGGCTTAAACTTTTTAAGCCCCTTTTCTAGAGTGCCTTTGAACCTCAGACT
Source organism: Candidatus Cloacimonadota bacterium (assembly GCA_016938155.1). Classification (GTDB taxonomy): domain Bacteria; phylum Cloacimonadota; class Cloacimonadia; order Cloacimonadales; family JAFGVF01; genus Zophobacter. The sequence continues at coordinate 19,121 of JAFGVF010000167.1, read as the reverse complement.
ATTTCATCAGAATCATTTTCTTTGTTTTGGAATAACTTCCGGCTTTAAGCTTGTAGAAATAGACACCGCTGCCACAGTTGTCCCCGTGATCATTAACACCATTCCACACTAGAGAATAACTTCCGGGTTGATAAATCTGTCTTGTTAGAGATTTTACTTTCTGTCCTCTAATATTATATATCTCAAGAGAAACCGGAGATGTTTCAGCAATATCAAAGGAGATTGTAGTTTCCGGATTGAATGGATTCGGGAAATTACTATGCAGCATGTTCCTTAAAGGAAGCTGTTCAACCTCTTCATTAGCTACATATCCACCTACAGAGTCAATTGCCAAATCATCAATAAGCAAAGCAAAGCTTTCATTAGATACACATTGAACTCCCACTCTGATAACCTGTCCTATATATTCAGCCAAATCATAGGTGAAGTATGTCCATGAAGTCGGAACGAATACAGATGATAGAGTCAGCATCTCGAAATCATCAGTTCCTTCTGAACTTGTGCTTACTCCAACAAAAAATTCTTCCAGACCATATTGGTCTGTGAAAGAACGAGCCCAGAAGTTAACCAGCCCTCCCTCGTCACCAAGCATAAGTGGAGGTGTGATAATCCAATCGTCATTTCTTCCGGGAGTAGCTGCAAAGCAGGCTATATACTTCTCGCCACTATGAGCATCAGCAAAAGGAAGAGGAGGTGTGGTGAGATCAGGGTTAAAGAGGATATATGCCATTTCTTCGCCTTCATGCGGGAAGTTCAAACTGGCAAACCCGATAGTATTCTGACCGTCGTCATCAACAAGAGTCCAGTCACCGAATTCAAGAGAAAATGGCTCATAGCTTTCAAAGTCATCTCCGATTACAATAGCCCTCGGAGTCAATTCAATGTTGAAGAAAGTAACCGTTTCTCCGAGAACAGGGACATCAGTAAGTTCATTTTGGAGATACATATTTGCTGTAACTGTTAGATTGTGCAATCCCTCCGCAAGAGGAATAATGTAATAACCTGTTTCGTCAGTTACAATTTGAAGAGTATCTGAAACAATCATTGCCTCATTAATCGGTTCAAGGGTATTTATATCGGTAATGAAGCCCTCGAGATACCCCCTTTCATCCTTGTTGATAAGATTAGATAAGGAAGCTGTTGATTCAATTCCTCCCGTATATACAACCTTCACAGCGTAGCGATAATTGCTTGTTGGTAATCCGGGCCAAGCTGTATCAACAAAAAGAGTATCGTTTGTCATCTCTTCAAGAAGAACCCAACTCACAGAGTTATCTTCCTGACCTTCATGAAGCCTGTAAAGATTGAAACCGAGTGCTTCTCTCTCATCCCGTATAGTAGAATTTATAAATCCTGCCGATAAGCTTTCATTGTTAATATGAATATCAGCTGCTGAAGGGAAAGGTGTCCCCAATAATTGTGGCTCTCTTCCGGCTGTATCCCAATCAACCCAAGCCTGAATATTCCAGTTATAGTCAAGTGTAGGAGCTATTTCAAGCAAAGTTTGCCAAGAACCACTCCAATACATCATATTACCATAACCATCAATGGCGGGACCTGTATCACACCCTCCCGGATAGCCGGTTTGAGTATTTATGTGAACCCCAACCCACAATTCCTGAGACGGATCTATCTGAATGGGATTAGCAAGAACTTCCGTATGCCATTGAGTAACGGAAACAATGTTTGTACAAAGTTGTTCGCCCAGGAGAGTGCCTGCATTCTCACCTGACCATACTCTGATGGTGTATTCACAATTCATTTCTCTTGGATAGAATTTAACCTGAGTTACAAACATCCCACCGAAATCATCAATATGTTCCGGTTCCCACCGGGCGGCTATATCAAATTCTGCTGCTGCTCCCGTACCAACCCCATTTCCATTTGTGCCATTATCCCAATTAATCCACTGAGGTGCATTTCCGGCTCCGGGAGAACCCCAGTGTACAGAAACTATGGTACTTAAATCATTTACATCTGCAACAACATCATGAGCAGGAATCATCAACTCAGTAATCATCATATCAAGTACATTATTCCCATCTATCGTATAGCTATCTAAAGTAGTACCTTGAAAACCGGTTAACATGGCAGTAATTCTGTAAGGTCCATACCATATATGTGGAATAACTGATGTACCTTGAGCATTGACCTGACCATGATATGTCAAATAGTCTCCGTCAGGGTCAGGAGTTAAAGCTGTCATGTCTATAGAAGCTCCCTCAGGAATTCCTCCTACATTCGAGGTCAAGTGAACAGTGAGACTGCCCCACATGTTTTTCCCCAGCCAGTTAGAGAAAACAGGCAAAGAGTGCACATTGTTTGTGTAATTGGCAATTACTGCATATTTATAAACACCACTGGGTAATCCAATCCATGCTGTATCGGTATATGTTGTGTCCTGAATTGTAGCTAATTGAGTCCAGGAAGCAGGATTGCTTTCATTACCATTTAGAAGTGAATATATTGTGTAGTTCATCAAACTTCTATTCGGAACAATCCTTTCGGCAAGTGGAAGATGATTCACTTCGCAAGAAAGAGTAGTGTCGAAATTCCGTAAGGGAGAATTGTTCAGGGAAATCAAGGAGTCATTAGCTCTCGCAGTAGCAGGAGTCTGACTTAGAAATCCTTGAATATTCCAATTATAATCCAGACTTGCCACTAAAACATGTAATTCTTCCCATACGCCAGCTGTCTTAATCATATCCCCACCCGGTTGATGAGGTCCACCATCACAACCGGCCGGTCTGTCTGTGGAGGCATGTGTTACCTGATAACCTATCCAGAGTGCTGTTTGTCCGGTAATCGGAATTGAGTTGCTTAACTGAATCTCATTCCAGGCATCAACTGTATAATTTGTTACTGGTTCTTCATGGAGCAAAACCGTACCCAAATCACCGGAATATATTTTAATGTTGATGGCAGAAGCTGCACTTTGGAGATAGAACCGTACAGAGTTCAAATAAAATCCAGTGTATAAAGTAAGCTCGTTGGCATCATATTTCACGGCAACCTCAAATGTCCCGCCACTTGTCAGTCCTATTCCGTCTTCATTGATTCCGCTGTCTTTATGCACCCATGCTCCACCCTGTCCGCTTGTAACGGGTGGATTCCATGTGATATATGCCTCATCTGTATCCAACTCTTGAGCTATTACATTAGCTACTGGAAAGGCAATCTCCTGCAAAACTATCTGTCCCATGTTTACATCGACACCGGCAACATTAACGGTTTGATTTACAGATGAATAGCCAATTGAGTTAAGAGTAAGTTGATAATCATTGTTACAATAGACCCCGGGAATGGAAAAGAAACCATTATTATCACTTTGCACAGAATAGTCTTCATAACCTGTTAAGATTGCTGTCCCGGGAATTCCGACCATAGTATCTGAGGCTATTATCTGTCCGCTGACCGTGCAAACCGGTAGAGTTACCATTGTTATATCAGCAGTAGTAACATTATCTTCAGTTATTGTAACAATCTGCGAGCTCTCATAATATCCATGCAGATTAGCAGATATTGTGTAATCATTAGCAGGTAGAAATGCAAAGGAATAGAATCCGTTATCATCTGTTATAGTATGGTAATTGGTACCATTCACATTTACAATAACACCTGCAAGAGGATTTACTCCATCAGTTATCGTTCCCTCTAATGAACCTAATCCTGCTGTAACAAAATACAATCTGATATTGGGAATCATGGAAAGATAAGACCCTGCAGGAGGTGTAAACGGGTCTAAATCAGTCCCATCACTGATAGCTTGAATAGTTCTGTTTGTAATAGTGGTAGTACTGCAATACCAACGGTCTAAAGAACTGTATATCTGCGTATCCATTGGTCTTTCAAACAATAGTACTAAATTTCCGCCATTATAAGCAAATGGAGAGATGAAATCCAAATGAACAGAGTAATCTCCCGGAACAAAGCTGTAATTGGCATTGTAAACCTGAGTCAGGCTACCGGCATCAATAAAACCATTACTTAAATCAGGTTGAGTAGTTTCGCCTATCCAAATGTTTAGCGGTTTATCTACCAAATTATCCACCCAGCTTACATGAAAATCCATACCTGATATTACACCTCCCAAAGGTATCTCATCAGGGTAGTACATTGTCTGAGTAAGACTGTTCATATAATAGAAGTTATAGGGAATTTGATAAGATAGTGTTGCTCCGGTGCCTATATCACAAACTGCTGTTCCTTCAGGTTGAACATTGATATCTAACAGCGAAGTAATATTATCATTTGGAGCTAAATCAGCAGCATACTCTACCATTCCGTAAATGTGAAAAACTCCGGCAGTCGGGAATGAATAATTAAGAGTATAATCGTCAATTCCATTGGGTTCTAATAGCGTCCCCGCTATAGAGCCAAGCTCAATATCATTAGTACCATCAACATACTGCATCAGTTTAATCGTAAAAGTATCAGCATTGTTTTGACCCCTGTTCATAACAGTTATGGTGTATGGGTAACTTACAAGAGCAGTGGGATTGACATTTCCGGTAACTGTCATTGCTCTCAAATCATCTGCTTGTGGAACAGGCCTTGTGTATGAAATTGCCAAGCTGTTTTGAAGTGGACCACCTGTAGTGTTATAACGGTAAAGTAACCCGTCCGTTCCATCTTCATTTTCTAATCCCACAGTGCAGTTAGTGATATCAAAACTTGTGCCGATAGTGTCATACTGCATGATGATGTTGCCGTCTTCAAACAAAATTACTTGGGCATTAATGCAATCATCAGGAGCAGTAGAACCACCATACTCAGCATAGGAAATAAATGAAATCACGAAAGCATTCAGTTGGTCAATAACAGTATTATCTGTATAAACATGACTACTTGCCCAGGTATAAATAGGGTTGAGGTCATCCCAACACCAGAATATCTGACTATTTGGTGCTCCTGCGGTAGGAATGGTTGCATGACTTAGACTATTCATACTGACTTGGTCGAATCCTACCATTCCATTTGAGCCAATGTATAACTCAGAATATACTGATTCATAGAACGGAAAGTTGAACCCGATGCTGAATGGTCCTACATAGTTATCATCGGAAAAACCGGTGATTTCATTGGTCTCAGGAGAAGTAAACCAATTATAAGCAGGTCCGTTCGTTTCTAAACTGTTGATGTAGGTGTAGCCATAATTATCCGGACCTCCAGTGTTTTGAGCTGATAAAAACAGTGACAACAAGAGTGTCAATGAAAGGAAAACAAATAGTTTTTTCATACAAGTCCCCTCTATTTAGTAATAATTATTAAGAAAGCCGTAATTAATAGACAAATTTAATGTTATGGGGATTTTCAAGTCAATATATTTGTTAAAAATATTTGCTATATCTGTGAAAACCTGTTCAAAGCCTTCCGAACCTTACAAAACCAAACATGGTTCAATCATGGATACCACAGTTTGATTATTGATGTGCTATGGAAGAGTTGTAATTATGCACAACATTTTTAACAGGGTCAGTTAACATAGTTAAACCAATTAGATTTCAATAATCTGCTTCCGTCCATTACAGGATTGACTACCGTTTCTCTTCCGACCCTCTTACGCCTTCGCCCATGTGAGCCGCAGGAGAGCCGCAGGAGCAACGCAACCTGGAAATGGGAATTAAGTGCGATAAATAGAGGCGTTAAGGCAGTTTTTTTACAAAATAGGTACGATGATACTTTCTTCTTCCTTCCATTCCCATCTAATGCCCTTTAACAATTTCGTTTTTTCACAATATGAAATGGATATGATTTCCGATTACTTTCTTAATGATTTCATAAGGAGCGCATAAGGTATTGTGAAGGATTAGAGTATGCAGAGAACCGCATTCTATGGGGTTAAACGGCTCTTGGCTCTTTTCAATAAGTCCTTGAATAGATTGAGTGTCGAGAGAAAGAAAATCAGGCAGGGAAGATGAGGTAACCTTGTGGATCCTGCCTGATTAGATGCTTATCTTCTAATCATCGTTTTGATGATAAGCATTTTGTGTTGAAAGCTTATTGAAATCGACAAATATCAGCCTGTTGCTTCTCGGAAAACAGGGTGGAATTATTGTATCCAGCCGCTCATCATACCTGAAAACTTTAATATATCCTTCACCTGTAGTTGAAACAGCACTTGGTGAATGAGGTAGATTCTGAGAAGTTACCAAACTTCCGTATTGCGGTATGCCGACATTTTCATTATCAAAATCCCAACAATTCTGTGCTCTATTGGGATTCGATGAATCACTTCTATGAGTGTATCCTCTTCTCCTTTGGATAACGGAACCCCATAAATAAATATTACCTCGTTCTCTGTATGGTAATAGTTCTGGCCAAAGTGGATTGTAGAAAGGATAATCTAAGTTCCCGGGCCAGGAGTTATTCCCGGGTGTTCCCAAGGGTATAAAAGTATCATCATTAACCCACCCGGCAACACCTGTATTGTGGAATCCATGTAAATCCAACATGGTCATCAGGGTATCTACTACATTCCCGCTTGCATTCAGGTATGGAAGTACTGCATCAGGAGTCGAGCGATGCGGATGCTGGTACTCAATAGTGAATACTCCATCATAATTGGGGTTACCCTCTCCATCTCCCAAAGCACAGAGGGATGCATAGATATAAATCCCGCCATCTTCACAATTTGGTCTTACTCTTGGGTAGAAACCGGCTCCATTAGGAGATTGGAACGGGTCGCAATAACCATATTTAACTTCAATATTCTTCTCCGATACAATACCGACACAGTCTGTCATATTTGCCGGTGATTCAACGGGGATTTCTCCAAGATTGGTTCCTGCTAACTTTATATCTCCGATAAGGAATATTGTATCCTCACAAGCCCAAGTCTGCAGACCGCCGAAACTTCCTCTAATCCAGAGTTTAGCATTATATACCATTCCTGCAGAACCGACAATAGAACCACCTCCTCCCGATGTCCATATCGTATCTTTTATAGTTCGTATGTTATATACAGTACTATCAATGACTATATAGCCACCCGGATCAACTGTATAGTGCCACATTGAATCTATGCCTGTGAATTGAACATTCCCAACCATGGCATTCCATGTTGAACCTGTGACCTCTACAACAAATATAGTACTGCTTGGTCCATTTCCGGTATATATATTATGACCGAATTGCCTTACATCCATGGCGATTGTAGGTAGCTCAATAGGCTGCACTTCCTCCTCGTACCCTCCTCTGAATATCAAATCGGCAGTTCCCATACCATCGGGCCATTGAAATACTCCTGCGGTTGTTACCTTACTGAAGAAACAAGGCCAAATACCATTGTACTCATTATTCCCACCTGCCTCTATATTAATATTGCTGTTACTATGGACTCTTCCACGAATAACATCTCCTCCCCAATATCTGGTTGAGGTATCATTCGTAGTTAGTCCAATATCATTAAAATCATGGAATCCTGCTAATGATAGTCGGATTACTTCCGCAGTAGTGTAACGAGATTCTCTTGTAAGTTGGCTGACATGTACAGGGGAGTTGTGATTCTTGCCTCTGGATCTGGCAAAACCGATAATGGAATATCTATCCGGTTGAGAATTCTTACTGTCACCGATTGTAACTGCTTCAATTTTTGAGGTTGTGTCATAGGTTCTTGCATAGTGTGAACCAGTGATTATTATTCGACGGGTTGGTAAAATCATGCTGTTTGCAATATCAAGATTTCGTTCTAAAACCTTGAAACCGCGTTCAATTTCTGAACGCATTAAAAACTTCTCTTGCATGTATTCCATGTTTCGGGTTAAATTTGCAGTATCTGCATACACAAATAATGCAAGTGTCATTGCGGATAAAATGCTGATTAAAACAAGTACTAAAGCAAGGGTTAGGTTCCCTTTTTCATTTAAAATGGACATCATAAACCTCCGATGTTTGTCCACAAAGTTAACAGAGCATTAAAAATAACTAATGTAACTGTTTGAATCTTCTCTCCGATAAAAAATATCGAAGAATTACCTCATGATGACAACTAACCATCGGGATTTGACATAAAGGATGACATGACTGCGATCTTTTAAGTCAAATTCCGGATTCTTCACTACTATTAGTTTACAACCTTTCATACTCCACTCCTAAGCAATATTTGTTGCTTGCCCAATAAACTATATTTATAAATGCAAATATATATTCATCTTGTCAAGTAACATTTACATTTCTATGCAATTAATGTTCCGAAAACAGGACATTCTCATGCTGTCTTTCTGTTGTTTAGTGTGAAAGATCTCTTTTCTTATGTATAGTTTGATTAATCATTGGCAACATGAGATAACCAATCAAAAACTCTCCCCGATTCCTATTGGAACAGGGGAGAGAAAGAGTTTGTTTTGTAAAGATGGTAAGTCAGTCCTTTTTCCGTTCCACTACAGGAGAGTAACTTTTATTTCAGGAGAGCCATCTTCTTAGTCAAAGTATAAGTACCTGCCTTCAATTTGTAGAAATAAACACCACTTGGAACAGTCCGATTATTCAAATCAGTTCCATTCCAAACGATTGTATGTTCACCGGCTATGACTTTACTATTCACAAGAGTTTTTATCTTCTGCCCTTTGATATTGAAGATTTCCAGAGTTAAGTCAGCGTTTTCCGGAATTGAATAGCTGATAGTTGTTACCGGATTGAAAGGATTAGGATAATTCGATACCTGAATAACAGGATTTAGTGGAGTGTTCATTTCTTCATCCACTGATACATTCTGCAAAGAAACAAATGCAGTAACATCATCGATAAATGTCATGGAGGGACCGGCTGTAATGCTGTTAAATGCAATTCTCATTTGACCTGTATCCGTACAGGGAATATTTACCGTGAACAGTGTCCAATCAACAGGCAGAAAATATGGGGCAGTATGTTCGGGGATAGGGTAGAAATCATCAGGGTCACTGCTTCCATCGGAATAAAGAACTCGAAGAATTGCCTGTGCATTACCCTCTTGAATGTGTTGTTTTGCCCAGAAAGTAAGAGTCAGTCCGTCTAATTCTCCCAAATAAAAGGAAGGCACATCCCAAAGGGGGCTTATCAACCAATCATCTGTCTCGCCATCTACTCCCGGAAATGAAACAGCCATTCTTGCTCCGCTATGTGTTGAAGTTCCGGGAACTGTAGGAACAGGAAGAATTGAATTGAATGTCATGAAACCCTTCGGGTCTGAGGCATTCGGGAAGACATGATTGTCGTAAGTAATTGTCTCTCGCCCGTCTAAATCAAGCGATGTCCATGGAGTAAAATCAAGAGCAAAGTCTGGATTATTCTCAAAATCATCCTGCAAATACACAATTTCATCACTGTCTAAGAAATATAACCGCGTGTTTGGCACATAATAGAGTCTTGAACCTGCGGGAGGTGATGCAGGATCCGGAAGGTCACTCATGGAGCTGTAAGCCAAACTGCGTTGCAATGAAGTCTGAGTGCAGGAAAAACTATCAACACTTGACTCAAAAAGACTTGTCATCTCTCGGATGGCAATAACCATACCGCGAGAATGATCAATGATAAACGGTTCATCAAGCTCAATAGTCAACCAACTGTTTGTGGGAACCTGATGAACATTCCCGTGGAAGACAAGTGTCAAATCTTCTAAAGGAACCCATGAGTTAGTGTTTTCAAAGTAAAACTGATCTGTTGAACCGATATAAATCTCTATCTCATTATCAAATATAGAAATCCCTGTCCAATAATATGATATTGAAGTTAGGACATTGCCTAAAAAAGTCTCACTTGCCTGATATAGTGTTTGAGTATAGCTGTATCTATCTTGAGGTTCCCAGGGTATGCCGATGTTTGCACTCATTCCTGTGCCAATGAGCATACTGGTTGAATTACTTAGTGTATGAAATGATTTGATACCGGTACTGACCTGGGCATGGCTGTTAATTGCTTCAACTTCATAGAAATAATCAGTATCCTCTTCCAGAAATCCACCTAAGATTTCATTAGATATTTCTTGCACTGCAACGCCTTGATAGATGATGTCTAAATCGTTTTCGTCAGTCCCGAAATAAACTATATTCGATTCTGTGGAAACCCCGTTTAGCCAATAAATACCGGTAGTTATTGGAACATCAACCTGTTGATTATATGGATAAAGGTCACTTGGAACATCAGGAGCTGTTGCCTCGTAGTAGTATAACCTGATAGTCGGAACCATGTCTATTAATGTACCTAAGGTAGTCGGGAAAGAACCATCCTGGTATTTGAACTTCATTCTATTGAAATCTGTATTCATATGAAAGAAGTAAGGATAACCCGTATCGAAGTCACCATCTTCATTCACCCAAAGAATACTTAGTGAGTTAAGACCATCATAAGTGAAAGGAGTGTTCAAAGTGATGAAGTTCCAAGCCCCGTTGAAGGTGATGTCTCCCTCAAAAACAAGAGAATATCCATGTGTGTCGGGAGTTGGATAGTCTGCCAGAACAATCATTGTATCCTGAGTTGTTTTCAAATACAGTTTCTGATTGTATAATGTATAATAACTGGGACTGTTGCTTACATAATATCCAAGTTGATAGATAACTTTTGGAGCTCCAATTTCAGTTTGTCTGTAAAGTGACTCAGACCAGCTGTAGTCGTAAACTCCACAAACAGGTGTCTCAAATGATGTTGTTTCAGTATCACCAATCTGCACAAAATCGGCGAATAGTAGAACAGTGGCAGATAAAACCAATAGTAGCAATAACTTTTTCATAAAATCCTCTCATTAGTATTTCCAAATAGGGTAATTAGTCCGGAAGATGCAGCTTCTCTGATCGTCAAATCATATAAAGCAGACATCTCAGTTTCTTCGGGATTAATTTCGATACAAAGAGCATTGTTTTGCTTTGCATACCTCGGCATACCGGCAGCAGGCCATACTACTGCGGATGTGCCGATGCTGATAAACAAGTCAGCTCTGAGAACGGTTTCAATTGCGTCGTTGATAATTCTCTCCTCAAGACAGTCTTCAAACCAGATGATATCCGGTCTTAACCAGGAACCGCACATTTCACACTTATAACTTCTATATTTCTTGCCAAAATCTTCTCTCAGTCCGTGCTTCGGACAGCGAAGATGCCAATGACTCCCATGTAATTCGATAACATTCCTACTGCCAGCCTTTTGGTGCATACCGTCAATGTTCTGAGTAATTATAGTAATGTTATGCTGCTCTTCCAGTTTAGAGATAAGATAATGCCCTTTATGAGGTACACAATCAATTATCTTTTCTCTTCTCATCTCATGAAACTTGAGAACCTTCTCAGGGTCAAGTTTAAAAGCTCTTTGACACGCATACTCCTGCCAATTATACTCACTCCAAAGTCCTCCTTTACCTCTATAGGTCCAAATACCTGACTCTGCCGACATCCCGGCACCTGTAAAGAAGACTATTGATTTGTAATCATCAATTCTAATAGGTAAGTCTAAATTCATGTTTCTCAATTCCAATATTTCTTATCCAAAGAGCGATACTGGATAGCTTCGCTGATATATTCGGGCTTGATTTGAGCTGTACCGGATAAATCGGCGATTGTTCTTGCAACTTTGATTATTCTGTCATAAACTCTGGCAGAGAATCCTGAATGGTCTATTGCTTTTTTGATTAAGCTATGACAGTCATCATCGAGTTCACAATACTTCCGAATCATTCTCGAACTCATTTGGGCGTTGCAAAAAATCTTCTCTTCTTTAAATCGATCTAACTGAATCTGCCTGGCTTTATTAACTCTATCCCTGACAACTAATGATTTCTCTCCTGCCGGTTTTGATTTTAACTCCTCATAACTAACAGCCGGAACCTCAATGTGAATATCGATTCTATCCAAAAGAGGACCTGATATTCGAGATCGATAGCGAGAGATAAGCTCGTATCCGCAATTGCAGGTATGCCCGGCAACATCACTGCCGAAATAACCGCAAGGACATGGATTCATGGAAGCTATAAGCATAAACTGAGCCGGAAAAGCAAGAGATTGAGCAGCCCGTGAAATAGAGACAACCCCGTCTTCCAATGGCTGACGCATAACTTCTAAAACATTCTTCTTAAACTCCGGTAATTCATCCAGAAACAAAACGCCGTTATGGGCAAGGGAAACTTCTCCCGGTTTTGGAAAAGCACCTCCACCGATTAGGGCTATATCGCTTATTGTATGATGAGGTGAACGGAAAGGGCGAGAGGTTACAATACTCTCTTTCATTGTTGCCGATAACCCTGAAACCGAATGAATCTTAGTCGTCTCAATAGCTTCATCAAGTGTTATATCGGGCAAGATAGTGGGAAGTCTTCTTGCCAACATGGTTTTCCCTGATCCGGGAGGACCTATCATAATCAGATTATGTCCACCTGCTGCTGCAACTTCCAATGCTCTTTTGGCAAAATACTGCCCTTTAACATCATACATATCTACATTGAAATGATTTAACTGATTGAATAGCTCATCTTTGTTCAAGAAGAAGGGTTTAATCTCAATCTTACCTTCCAGAAACTGAACTGTTTCCATTAGTGAATCAACAGGATAAACATTTAAGCCATCGACTATGGCTGCCTCGGCAGCGTTCTCAGATGGTAGAATTAAACCGCTAAGTTTCTCTTTCGCCACCTGCACAGCTATAGGCAAAACTCCCTTAACAGGTCTAAGAGTTCCATCCAGAGACAATTCCCCTATCAGGGCATATTCATCAATTTTAGAGGGTGCTGTGTATTTAAGTGTCATAAGCAGGGACACTGCTATCGGCAAATCAAGTGAAGACCCATCTTTCTTAATATCAGCAGGTGCAAGATTAATTGTGTATCTCAGATTAGGAACCCTCCACCCGTTATTGCGGATAGCTGAACAAACCCTATCCTTGCTCTCTTTAACACTGTTTGTTGCCATACCAACTATCGTAAATACACTTAGTCCACCCCTGGAGTCACTCTCTATCGTTATTCTTTGAGCATCAATTCCAACTGTTGTAAATGAAATTGCTCTGCCTAACATTATTCCTCCCTTTTCTCAATAGGTAAGGTCTCACTACTCTTTATCAATGATGTAATTTATTACAGTTAAAGACACTTCAGAATTGTTGTCAAAGTTTTTCTTCATGTCAATATCTTAGCCGGAGATAGATTAAATGAACTCGATAACGGTATATTGAGAGCTTTTGAGATAAAGTGGAAGTCTTCTAAAAGGCTTTAGTACCTCAAAGTTTTAAAATGGATTTCAGGAAGCAGAGACAAGTATTATCACTCCAGACATTAGCTTAAACTTGCTCTTAAAGTGATTTTATCAATAAAGGCTAAGTTATTCCTCTTTCTCTTCTTTCTTTAGCTTATCCCACCAAATCAACCGTTTGCTGATTTCCTTTTCAAAGCCGTAAACAGAGGGTTCGTAGTATGTCTGCTCTTCCATTTGCTCAGGGAAGCATTTCTGATAAGTATATGCGTTCTTAAACTCGTGAGCATACTTATAATCTTTTGAATAACCCAAGTCCTTCATCAGCTTTGTCGGAGCATTTCTTAAATGCAACGGAACTCCATAATTACTTGATTTCACGGCATCGACAGCAGCTTTCTTGTAGGCAATATAGCACGCATTGCTCTTCGGAGCAGTTGCTAAATAGACAACCAACTGCGTCAGAGCTACATTCGATTCAGGCATTCCGAGAAATTGTATTGTTTCCTTCACAGCGATTGCCTGTACGAGGGCATTGGGGTCGGCAAGTCCGATATCTTCTGAGGCAAAGCGAACCAGACGACGAACCAGATAAAGAGGCTCTTCTCCTGCCTCAAGCATTCGAGCTAACCAATACAAACCGGCTTGTGCATCACTTGACCTCAATGATTTATGCAAGGCTGAGATAAGGTTATAGTGTTCCTCTCTGTCCTTATCATAAAACATTGCCTTACGGGTTAGTATCTTGGACACAGCCTCCAACTCAGGGTTTTCCGTTGACCGCAGATAGGGAATAACTGCTTCTAAATAATTCATTGCCTGCCGTCCATCCCCACCACAAACATCTGCAATATAGGTGATGATTTCAGACGACACACTCTTCAATCCAAGTTTTATAACAGCTTGCTTGATAATCTCTTCCAAACTATCCTGATTCAGCATATCCAACACAAAGGTATGACAGCGAGACATCAAAGCTGGAATTACTTCAAACGATGGGTTTTCGGTGGTAGCTCCGATTAGGATGATTGCTCCCGATTCTACATATGGCAGGAAGGCGTCCTGTTGCGATTTGTTGAAGCGATGGATTTCATCGATAAAGAGGATTGTCCTTTTCTTATGGACGCGGAAATGATAATTCGCCTCCTGCATCACTTCCTTTACCTCCTTAATCCCGGAAAGCACAGCACTGAAAGGGATAAAATCGTTTTGGGTATTCTGTTCTATCAGCTTGGCAATAGTAGTCTTACCGCATCCCGGAGGTCCCCATAGAATGAATGAGCTGTATTCACCGGTATCCAGCATCTGTCTCAGCAAAGTTCCCTTAGCCAGAAGCTTATCCTGTCCCTTTATTTCGTCCAGATTTACCGGACGCATTCGTTCTGCGAGAGGAATATTCTTTTCCATTATCATTAACCTTTTTACCTTTGTTATTATAGAGAAACTCATCCTCAGATTTAGTCAAGCCCAGATTTCCGGCTTCAAACCGGAAAAGCTTAGACAACGAGTCTCATCTGCCTCTTTTACGCTTTTGCCAAAGAGAGGAACAGGACAGTTAGATGGTATGTGGTTACCTGCAACCCTCACTTAAAAGTCTCAAGACCATTCAAAACTGAGATTTACTCCACTTACTTTACTTGATATCACGAGTTTAGAAATAAATCCTTTCTTTGGTTCTAAATGTTTCCCCGAATATCCTGCCCTGCTTTTCCCGGATAACCAAAGCTCCATCTAACCCCGAGATATAGGTCTCTATCTCATTCCTTTCCAATTTGATTAGAGTATCACTCGACAGAACGGTTTTTCCTTTAATATTTACCGGGATAAAACTTAGCCAGGGAGTTGCGATACTTAGAAACTCATTAGATAGGGTATGGTCGGAACCATGGTGTCCCGCTTTCAGAAAATCAACATCCAGATAGTTTCTATGCTTTTTGATTAGGCGTTCTTCCGCTTCAAGCTGAACATCACCGCAGAACAAAGCCGAGAAATCCTTGTAATCAACTCTGGTTACCAGTGATTGATTATTGAGGTTTTTATCATACCCATTCGGGTCAGGATTGAGCAATGTAAAACTAACATTCTCGGTTTTAAAGTTGTAAAGTGTATCCACAATCATAGTCTGAGTTCCCTGCTTAAAAAGTTGAGTCTTCTGCCATTTCGCAAATAATCCCGAGGCTGCGAAGTTGTTAGATACAACTATCTCATCTATTTTGCAGTTTTTAAAGAGTGGAAGTATCCCTCCATAATGGTCATCATGGGGATGTGTTAATACCAATCGGTTTATCTTCTTAATACCGGTTTCTCTTAAGAATGGCAGCACATATATTTCAAATGCAGAAGAACTACCTGAAAATCCTCCACAATCAATCATCGTAACATCGTCATTATCCCTGATAAGATGGCAATCTCCATGTCCAACCTGAAAGCAGATAATCTCAAATCCTTTGGATGGCTTAAGATTCTCAAATAGAATTAAAGAACTGTAAGAAACAATGAAAATCAATGTAATTAGAAAGAGGATTTTTCTTTTCATTTGACTCGCAAGAGCAAAAAAGATGATAAAAAGCCAGTATAAAATAAAGAGATAATCAGGAAATCGGATAGAGTTCAAAGTTAAATGAAGAGAGTCGGAAACGGATGCAATTCTTTCTAACAGAGAAACAGCATAGTTTAATGCTGTCAGAAGAAAAGAGTGAAAAACACTGCCTATCGGCATAAACAGGATTAGTATTGACCATGGGAGAATTAGCATGAAAATACAAATAGTCGGAATTGAAAGAACTACTCCGGCAAGGGCTGCCCAATGAAAGTGATAAAGGAGGATTGGAAGCAAGAAGATACTCAGGATTATGGTTAAAACTATTGAGTTAACAAACCAGCTGAAATGTCTGAATCTACTTTTAATGTTTGGTATCCATTCAAGACCAAGAGCTTTGTACAGGTATAAGATTATGAAAACAGCGGTGAAACTCAGCTGAAATCCGACTGTTAACATTTGAACAGGATTTATCAGGGTTGAGATTAGAAATACTGCCGATAATAGTTGCAAACCCCCGATATCTCTTTGCAAAAGCCTTGAGATATTGAACAAAATCAGCATTAAAACTGCTCTGAGTACTGAGGGAGAATTCTCACATATAAAGAGAAATGCCAGAAGAAAAGGTATTGTTAAAAGAATTGCCGTGCTTTTGGGGAGTAATATCCGAAAAATGAAATACACAAACAGGTAGATTATACCTGTATGAATCCCGCTAATTGCCATCAAGTGCATTATTCCGGCATCCCTAAGTAGTGAAGTAAACTCCTCAGCTTCCGTCCGGTCTCCCAAGAGAATAGCTTTGATGAATCCACTGTATCTGGGAAAGAAATGCTCAATTCTATTACTTAGCTTCGCTGTTATGCGATTCCTGAATATGAGAAGATTGTGTTTTTTCCCCAGCACTATTGGTGGACTTTTAAACACTCCCTTTGCATCTATTCCCTTTCGTTTTTGATAATCAGCAAAATCGTATTGTCCTGGATTCATGGCAGGTTCATACAATGAGAACTCAGCATTAGAGCTAATTATATCACCGATCTGCAGAGTATCGGTTCTTGTTGTTAAGCTGAGTCCTGCCTTTACGGGAAATCCGGCTATGGAATCAGTTTGGACAATATATGTCCTAGCTCCGTTCAAATGAATCCGACTTTGACTCACAACCCCTTTAAATGACTGCTTCATCAAGGATTCATATTTACAAAGACTATTCAAACCGTTTTTTGATGTGGCTTCCTGAACTTGATACCGATAAGCTCCCGCAATTATTAGAAGAAGTATAAACGCCAAATACCGGTATTTCTTGAAAATTGACAAAATCATTGGAAGAAAAAGAAACCATGCCACTCCATGATAACCAATAACTGATTGCAATGCTATACCCAGACTCCAGAATATTGCCGGAATCAATAAGGGGGAAGGTAACGGTTTCTTCTCAATATTTTGTCCTGACATAACATTGCCTTATTTCTTTGTCCTTATAAACTTATATAGTGTTCAATAACCGTCAAGAGAATTAACTGAAAGATATAAGAATAATTTGAAACTGTTCCTTTTTCTCACAACCTGAATAAGAGGACTCCTCCAAACATGATTCAAATTTCTCCCTTATCCGATAATGTTACGACATAAAACAGATGTAAAATTGAGAGTTGAGAAAGGCAAAAATACTCCTCCCTGATTATTACTCTCAATGATTCCACCCAATTCCACCACCAATTGAGTCATCGCCACATCTATTAGTCCAAATTTCGTCCATATACCGTCAATACTCAATCCATTCAAGACGCGTGGATGACGCGTCGGCTACCCGTTACCCACCCGTGGCCCTCCCGTGGAGAGGCACGAGTTATCCACAAATTGTGCACAACTTTCTAACACAAAGTTAACGCGTTTTAAATGGACTGATAATAGGGATGAACCGGTGATGATATGTGGAGTTATTATTGTTAAATGCTCCTGTTTAATGCCGGATAGTGCTTTTAGAGAAGTGTAGGTATAGTTACAACTTTATGCAGTGTTGAAGAATGCAGAGGTTCTTTGCTAAAAATGTAGAAATCAAACTACCGTAACGACTCTCTCGAATATTAATCAATGCAACGCGGTTAGGTTGCAATCTTTTTACTTGCCATTTAGGCATTGGCTGAAGTCTTTGAAATATCTTGAAGTGTTATAGTTAAGATGTTGTATCCTTGTGAACAGGAGATTGAATGGCTAAAGAAAAAAATATGATTTTGGCAAATGAGCATGTAGGCAAATTGCTTGTCAAATTATCTGTACCGGCAATGACGGGTATGATTGTGATGGCTCTGTTTAATGTAGTGGATGCAATTTACATCGGACACAGTGTCGGGAGAATGGGCTTGGCAGGACTGACCATTGCCTTCCCCGTCCAGATGGCAGTGATGGCTTTTTCTTTTATCTTCGGTATGGGAGGAGCATCGGTAATTTCCCGCAGTTTAGGTGCAAATAGACATGACAAAGCGATTAACACTCTTTATACAATCCACATAAGCATAGTGGTATTTGCAGCAATAATTGTGATACTCGGCTCTATCTTCCTTGAGAAGCTTTTGCTATTGTTTGGGGCTACGGAGACAATATTACCATTTGCCATGGACTATATGAGAATTATCTTTATGGGGACTCTTTTCTTCACATTTATGCAGGTAAACAATAATGTAATCCGTTCGGAGGGAAATGCCCATTGGGCTATGATCAGTATGCTTTTGGCTGCTATACTCAATATAATCCTCGACCCTATTTTTATCTTCGGGTTCAAGCTGGGAATCAAGGGTGCTGCCATTGCCACGGTCATTTCACAGATTATTACCGTTTGCTACCACTTTTACTATTATCTTAGCGGAAGAAGTGTTTTTACCCTCAGATTTAAGGAATATAAATGGGATCTCTCAATCTTCAAAGAAGTTGTAATTATCGGGTTCCCATCGTTTGTTAGGCAGATTAGCGGTTCAATACTTGTTGCCATGATAAATCAGACTTTGAAGTTCTATAGTGGCGACCTGGCAATAGCTGTGTATGGAGTTATAAACAGAGCAATGTCCTTTATGTTCATGCCGATGTTCGGTATCGGGCAGGGATTACAGCCTATTGTTGGTTTTAATTATGGTCGAAAACGAACTGACCTGATACAGAAAGTTATGAAAGATGCGACAATTGCTGCTTCTACAATTTCAACAATCGGAATGTTGACTGCTTTCATCTTTCCGGCTCTAATAATGAAAATGTTTACTACTGATGCAGAGATAATAAAATTGGGTAGTCATGCCTTTAGAATAATAGTGACCTGCTTCTTCTTTGTAGGATTCCAGATTAGCTCCAGTTCATTTTTCCAGGCAATTGGAAAAGCAAAACCTTCCTTCGTCCTTTCTATTTCCCGCCAAGTGCTTTTCATGATTCCACTTATCCTGACT
>JAFGVF010000166.1 GCA_016938155.1 Candidatus Cloacimonadota bacterium | reverse complement strand
CCAGGACATTGTAAATACGATTTATGGAACTGAGACCTGATTCTATTATGGCTGTTGTTCCGCTGAGTCTGACTATGGGGTTATAGAGGAAACCGAGAAAGGTGTAAAATGCGACAACTTCACCACCGGTCATGGTTCCGCGTTGGATGGCAAAATAACCACCCATGCTAAGAACCAGAAGTATGCCGATAACGGTGAGATACTCTGTTACAGATGCAAACAGAGCATTGAAGGTATAGGTCTTTATGCGAAGCTGGCGATCCTCACGGATATATTTATTGAATTTCTTGGTGCGTTCCTCTTCCAGATTAAAGGCTCGAACAACTCTAACCCCTGCGATGGAGTCATGAAACTCGCTTGAAAGCTGGGCGTAGTTATCTCTTATGTCACGATTCATCTCACCTATCCTGTTCCTGAAATGCTTATGAATAAGACTGTAAAGAGGCAGTATTGTTAAGGCACACAGGGCAAGCATCCAATTCATGTGCAGGAGGATGATTGATACTACGACTATCATCAGGAGGTCTTCCAGCAAATAGATGAGGGAGTTGGTTGTCATCATCTCAACATTCATCACATCATCGAGCATGTGGTTCATGATGTCTCCGGTCTTATTACGGTCGTAGAATCTGAAGGAAAGCAGGTGGAAATGATGCATCAGCTTATCGCGTAGGTCATAGATATAGTGATAACCGAAATTGAGCATCCGGTTGTTCCGCAGGATAAAAGCACACATGCGGATGAAATAAAGCCCCAATAGGAAGAATGTTTGATGAAGTAAACCCGTAAAATCTTTTTGCGGAATGTAAACATCAAGCATTCTTTGGAAAAAACGGGGGAGCATGGTCTGAATTGCCACGATGATTACCATCATGGCAAGAGCTACAAACATATATTTCCAATACTTCTTAGTAGATAGAATATAACGCCAAAAGTACGATTTCTTTTCCATCATACCCCTTTTACTCAATTCATTATACTGACTATAATCCACACGCTACTCTTTTGTCAAAGCAAATATGGGAATATGAGGATTTCATTCATATCGAATATGGAAACAGCATTAATAATCTCATTCCCCTTGACAGCTTCAACCCCATATTAAAGATGGTACATGCCGAGTCCAGTACAATTGCATGCTGTGAACCATGTCAGGTCCGGAAGGAAGCAGCATTAAGCGGATTATGTGATGTGATACTGTAAACTCGGCACTTTTATTTCTCAATTCTTCATAAACTTACTTAGAATTCACAATAGTTCTGTAAAGGGAACAATTATTTCATATTGACAGTTCGTTGATTATTCTATCTATAGTCAGAAAAGAAGATTTAAGGACGAGGTGTTATGAAGAAGATACTATTATTGATATTGGTCATGTTCTCGCTATTCACACTCTTGAATGCCGATTACTATACAGCCGTGATGACAAGTAATTCAGTTCGGGAAGATGTCAGTTTCCTGAATAAGAGTCGGATAGATGTGGATAAAGTTAAGGGGAATCAGATTTACCTCTATGTTTCAGAGGATGAATTAGCACAATTGCAGGCAGAGGGTTATGATGTCGAAGTAATTCCTAATGAAGCTAAAGAATATGCCGACCGACTTTGGGAAGAAACAAAGGACACCCGTGACCCGATGCGGAATTATTACTCCTATTCAGAATATGTAACCTTTATGCAAAATACGGCTGCTGATTTCCCTAATATCTGCCAATTAGTGGATTTTGGTAATTCCACAAACGGTAATGACCTTCTTTTTATGAAAATATCCGATAATGCTGCTACCGATGAAGCAGAACCTGAAGTTCGTTACATGTCCACCATTCACGGAGATGAGGTGGTCGGATATGACTTCTTGATTCGTCTGATAGATTATCTTACCTCGGAATACGGAACCAACACACGGGTTACCAATATTGTCAATAATACAGAGATTTGGATTAACCCCCTTTTCAATCCTGATGGTTATCTCAATCATGAAAGATATAATGCCAACGGTGTGGACTTAAACCGTAACTTTCCGACTCCTACAGGTAACCAGCATCCCGATGGGAACAACTGGCAGGTGGAAACACAGGCTGTCATGAACTGGTCAATAGGGCATTATTTTACCTCAAGTCTGATGTTCCATGGTGGAGCTACCGTAATGAACTATCCCTGGGATTATACAGTAACCAGAGCACCTGACGATGCCCTGCTTCAGGAGATGTCTCTTGCGTATGCAGAACCCTATACTGCTATGTATAACAGCACTGAGTTTGATAATGGAATAACGAATGGATATGACTGGTATCAGACTCTCGGCTCTATACAGGACTGGAGCTATTTCTATACCAACTGCTTTGACATAACAGCAGAAGTCTATGATACAAAGTGGCCGAATGCAAATCTCTTAGATGGACTTTGGAATCAGAATCAGGAATCTTTGTTAGCATATATCGAGTTTGCTCAGAATGGGGTTCGGGGAATCGTAACTGATGATAGTGGTAACCCTCTGGAAGCTCAGATTACTGTATCCGGGAATTCCAAAACTGTTTATTCCCATGCAGCAGTGGGGGATTATCACCGAATACTGTTACCCGGAACATATACGCTTACTGCAAGTTTGGATGGTTATCGTAGTCAGACCATCGAGAATATTGTAGTACCCAATACCGGTAACATAACGGTTAACTTTACTCTTCAAGAAGCACAGGAAGTTACATTTAACGGTATTGTGCGTAATTTTGACGGCTCATTGCTTTCAAGCGGACAGATAGTATTTGATACAGCCCATAATTATCCGATAGCCAATGATGGTAGCTTTATTGCCTCGGTTATGCAGGGTGATTATCAAATTACAATCATTACAGGAACGGGTGTTCACAATGCCAACATAAGTCTTTGGGAAACTCCTGAGAATGTATGTATCGTATTAGGCGGTTCTGAGAATATCTTCAGTGATGACTTTGAGAGCGGATTAGCTCAATGGACGACTTCCGGCAGTTGGGGAATTGAGACAGTTAACGGTTCTCACGCCCTTTCGGATTCACCTTCCGGGAATTACAACAATAATATTAACACCAATGCCAGAACAACATCACCGATCAACTTAAACGGGAACGATGCTACTCTCTCTTTTGACATGTACTATGACCTTGAAGATGGTTATGATTACGGGTATCTTGAGTTCTCAACAAATGGTACTTCCTGGCAGGAAATAGATTCTTACAACGGGACTGCCGACTGGCAGAACTATTCATATATACTCAGTGGATACACCAATCTCTACCTTCGCTTCAGACTTGATACGGACATGGGTGTTGTTGCTGCGGGGATGAAGATTGATAATCTGACCGTTACTATTCAAAACAGTATTTTCGGTGATTTTGATGCAGATGGCTTGATAACAGACAATGACCTCGACATTATTTCTGATTATGCACTTAACGGCACAACACCTTGGGGGATAACCGACTTCGAGTTTGCGGATGCAGATGATGACGGTGAAATTACCTATATGGATGCAGGACTTCTATCCCGATATTTGAAGGGAACGATTGGTCAGCTACCTTTACAAAGTGGAGTTGCCATAAATTTCGTTGATCCGGTAATTAATATATCCGGGAACTCAACTCAGCTTAATATCGGGCAAGATAATCCCGGAGATGTATATGCTCTGTTGATAGATATTAACTCCATAAATCATGGACAATCTGCCTTGTTAAATTACCAACCCGGTAATTACTATGCAGCCGGAAGCTATAGATTGCTTTATATTCCAAGTGCCGGATACGACCAGAACAGTGCTCTCATCCAATTGGGATATACACCCAATACATCTTCTTCTATTACTGCTGATGTTTCCTGTAACGGCTTCGAAAGTCAATTGAATATCCAAAGTACCGATGAAGGTGTTAATCCACTTTTAAAAACAACCCTATCAGATAACTATCCCAACCCATTCAACCCAACAACCACAATCGCTTATGAAATTGCAGAGACCGGACCTGTTTCCCTGACCGTATATGATGTCCGTGGACGCAAAGTTAAGACACTCGTTAAGGCTAAGCAGGCAAGTGGTAAATATAATATAGTATGGGATGGAATGAATGAAGCTGAGATGCCTGTCAGCTCAGGCGTATATTTCTATCGTCTATCAGTAGGAACAAAGGTATTCTCAAAAACGATGCTGCTTTTGAAATAAGCTTGACTTAATGATGAAAGAAGATTTGTTATCCTGTCAAGATTGATATCACTAAGGATTTAAATATGGCTAACAGCGAAAGACATAAACGCTCTCTAAAGGAGATGAAGAGAAAGAATACGATTAAACTGATAATTTACTCCATAGCGTTTATTCTATTCCTGTATCTTTTCAAGGTAGTATTTGCGAAGTTTGCTGCTTCAAGTCTGATAAAAAGCGTAGATGAAAGTATTGAAACCAAACAGTATCCCTTTACTAAGCATGGTGTTCTGAACATTACCGCTGATGGAATCCACTTAGCAGACTTTGATATTGAGATTGCTGAGACACCTGAGAAGCAGGAGATTGGCTTGATGTACCGTAAAAAGATGGCTCCTAATCAAGGTATGCTCTTTGTTTATGACCAACCGCAACCATTAAGCTTCTGGATGAAGAATACTTATCTGCCCCTTGATATGATTTTCATTGATGAGCAGAATAAAATTGCTCAGATTTCTAAAGACACTGTTCCATACAGTGAAGATCCTATAATATGTTATAAACCTGTTTTATATGTATTGGAAGTCAATGCCGGTATCTGTGATATGGCCGGGATTACAGTTGGCTCAGTTGTTAGTTGGGAGAGAATAAAAGATGCTGAAGAAAAAGAAATACACGAATAACTATAGTTGGATTTTTGTAATTATAGTTTTCGCAATAATTGCGATTCCTATTACCTGCACAAAGGTATCGAAACAGAAAGATTTACCTGAATATAGCGAAGTAGAAGAACTACCAGCAGAACAATTACCTCCCCAGGAGGAGATTCCTCCCAATGAGAACTACGGGAGCAAACGGATTGCAATAGTGATAGATGATTTCGGTGAGGCTGATAACAGTTTGGTTGGAGAGTTCAATGAGCTTCCAACCGAAGTTGCTTTTGCAATTATTCCTGATTTACCCAAGTCCAAACAGGTTATGGCTCTGGCAATGCTGAAAAACAGGGATGTTCTTATCCACATGCCGATGGAACCGGAGGACTATCCAAAGAATAATCCCGGTAAAAATGCTATCTATACAAACCTCAGTGATGACGAGATAAAGGCAAGAGTGGAACATTTCTGCCAAGAATTGCCTAATGCTGTGGGGATAAATAATCACATGGGAAGTAAAGCTACAAGTGATAAACGAACCATGGATGCGGTCTGCTCAGTACTTAAGGAGCATGATATGTTCTTTATTGATAGCTTCACGATTGCCTCATCAGTAGTTGGAAAGGCTGCTTCAGATGCCGGTGTTCCATCTTATCGTCGCCACATCTTCCTTGATGTACCCGACTCCTCTCTGGAGAATGCAAAGTTAAAGATAGCTGAACTGAATAAAAAGAATCCCAAGAACAATCCAACTGTAATTATAACACATTGTTTGAATAAGAATAAGCTGCTCCAACTGCAGGAATTTATTCGTCTCGCTCAGGCTG
>JAFGVF010000165.1 GCA_016938155.1 Candidatus Cloacimonadota bacterium | reverse complement strand
TCCTTCCTGACGGAGATAGATTATCATTCCCTCACCCTCATCCTGTATCTTCCGCATAGCCTCATGCAATTGAGCTCCACAATCGCATTTACTGGATGCCAATAGGTCACCTGTGAAGCACTCTGAATGAACTCTGATTAGCGGATTGCTCCCAAAATTGGAGGGGTCACCCTTAACAAGTGCAAGATTAGGTTCCTCTGAACCGAAGTTATCAAAGGCATAAAGCTCAAACTCACCAAAGGCTGTTGGCAGTTTGGATTGTGCCAGAAGTCTGGCATCGTATTTCCTGTCTGAATATAACTTTATGTTATTATCTTTGATGTAGGTTATCAAGTCCTGTACAGAAACAACATTCATCCCCCATTCCCTGGCATATTCCATAATCTGAGATAATCTTGCCATTGTTCCATCAGGATTCACAATCTCGCAAATAGTACCGGACGGATACAATCCTGCCAACTTGGCTAAATCAGCAGAAGCCTCCGTATGTCCCGGACGGGTCAGGACTCCCCCATGTTGTATCTGTAAGGGGAAGATATGCCCGGGGCGATTAAAATGAGCAGGTTTTGACATAGGATTAACCAATTGCTTAAGAGTCTCCGCCCTTTCGAAAGCGGATATACCCGTTTTCGTAGAAACATGGTCAACCGTGACGGTAAAACCTGTTTTAAAAGAATCTGAATTCTTGGATACCATCAGATTAATCCCGAGTCTGGCAAGGTCATGTTCCTGCATCGAGACACAGACCAATCCCTTCCCTTTGGTAATCATAAAATTCACAGCCTCGGGTGTAATCATCTCCGTAGCCATCACGAAATCACCTTCATTTTCTCTGTTTTCATCATCAACAACAATGAGCATTCTACCGTTCTTTATATCTTCAATTGCAGTCTCGATAGAAGCCAATTCAATCTTATCCATTTAATTCTCCTGATTTATAAAAAGCCATTCTCAGCTAAGAAAGCAGCTGAAATTCCTTTTGATTTACTATCCCGTTTGCTGAAATGCCATAAATATTTGCCGATTATATCACTCTCCAGATTAACCTGTTCCCCTCTGTTTTTGTATTGCAAAATCGTCTCCGACAGTGTTGTTGGGATGAGAGAAACAACAAAGCCTTCCGGTCTCAGTTCCGCAACTGTGAGGCTAATCCCGTCCACAGCAACCGATCCCTCGGGGATGAGGTAATTCAAGACCTCCGAGTTCGTGCTGATTGTAAAGAGCATGGCATTATCATTACGCTCAATATTTGTGATTATACCCACCCCGTCTATATGCCCGTTCACGATATGTCCACCCATTCGACTTTGCAGTTGTAAAGCCCGTTCAAGGTTCACTTTCCCGCCTGTGCCTACATCCTTCAAAGAAGATTTCTCCAAAGAAACCGGCATAACATCAGCAGTAAACCCCTTTGAATCCAAAGAAGTTACTGTCAGACAGATACCGTTCACGGCGATGCTGTCACCTACTTTGGTATCTTCCAAAACCTTCTCAGCTCGAATTCTCAGTTCTATCCTGCCCGGTTCAAAACGGAAACTCTCTATTGTCCCAATCTCCTCAATTATTCCTGTAAACATACCTTATCTCCCCTGAGGATAACAGATAACAAGAGTGTTATCGCTTAATGATTTGCTTTCTATTATCTTGAACCTGACAGCATTTTCCACCTTATCAATGCCCATATTTCCGCTCCAACCCAGTCCTTCGTTTCCGAGGAGGATTGGTGCATAGAAGAGATAGAGTTTATCTACTATCCCATTTGTGAGAAAGCTGTTATAAACACTGCTCCCACCTTCAACAAGTACGCTCATAATCCCTATCTGATAAAGGTGATAGGCTAATTCCTCAAATGAACTGAAGAAGATATATTCCAGGTTCGTAAGTCGTACTCTTTCAGCCCTGCTTCGATTGCTACCAGTATCCGGCAAAGCAATATAAAGTTTATTATCTGTGAGCGTATTATATGTGTTGCTTTGGGCTAACTGATCTTTGGACAGACTCATTTCTTCTAAAAGGATAATCTTCTGTGGCTCGGTGTATCCGGTAATTCCATGCCGGATATTGAGGGAGGGATTGTCTTTGAGAAAGGTATTACGCCCCACAAGTATAGCATCATATCTTGCCCGTAGTCCATGCCCCTCAAGTCTTGATTCCTCATTAGTAATCCATTTGGAATCTCCGCTTGCAGAAGCTATTTTCCCATCGAGGCTTAGTGCTGCCTTAAGGGCAACAAACGCTCGTTTATGACGCATATTGCAGATAAATACTTCATTCAGAAGAGCTGCTTCCTTCTCCATCAAGCCAACTTCTACCTCTATCCCATGTTCCCTTAATTTGCGGATGCCGTTCCCGTTCACTAACTGATTAGGGTCTTGCATGGCAATGTAAACCTTGGAAATACCCGACTTGATAATCAAATCCGTACAGGGAGGTGTTTTACCGTGATGTGAACAGGGCTCAAGTGTGACATAGAGAGTAGAACCGGCAACATCCTCAGTAGCATTGGTGATTGCATTCCCCTCCGCATGAGGCTGTCCGGCTTTCTGATGTGCCCCTTCCCCGATGATTCGACCATCCTTTACCAGGACAGCACCCACCATGGGATTCGGACTTGTCTTACCACGGAACTCTTCAGCAAGCTCCAAAGCTCGTTTCATAAATTTCTTGTACATATAAAAAAACCTCGTACCGGGGCTTGGGACGAGTTAAGAACTGTTTTCTCTCCTCCAGACTCTAACTGTCGGTATCGGAATTGCACCGATTCAACCTTTCGGCTCGCGGACTTTTACCGCCGGTCGGGAATTACACCCAGCCCCGAAAACAGAATATAGGCACATATATATCAACGGGGTTTCATGTCAATTATTTTTCGTTTCTATCGTTGTAGAAACTTGTTTTCAGCGGGACTTCATGCGAAGCAGGGAGTTCCGTGTTTTAAAATGCAATTGTCTCCAATTTCGATGATAAGAAAGCACAATTGAGTACAGCTAAAGCAGTACATCCCCTTGCCCCACACTCGTGAACTCACACTGGTGAACGGAATTGCGAAGCAGTCACCTGTACGAACGAACCGACGAACAATGTGAGGAGTTCGCAAGCCGTAGGCGAGCAACTATTCTGAGTTTGGGGAAAGGCGGAGCATCGTCTTCCAATCTCTATTCCCCAAGCTCGTAAACTCGCACTGGTGAACGGGATTGCGGAGGTGTTAACCTGCAGAGATACACGGCCGTGCGTCTCTACTACCGACCCCATATAAAACAAAAACTTCCGATCTCTTATCTCTAAGAAATCGGAAGTTTAAGATACAATCTATGACAATTACTCTTTTTTAACGAGTAACCTATCCAACGCCATCACAGCAATCAGCACTACCACAAAACTAATCAGATAGTACAAGCCTGCTCCGTTGAAGCTATCCCCCAATGCTCGGGAAAGTGTTTTGAAGGCAACAAGCAATCCACCTATCCAGAACACAGAGATTTGCTCTGTTACGATAAATCTCTTTATCAGGATATATAGAAGGATTGTCTGAATAACAGAAACCAGCAACCAGGTAATCACTTCAACAGATTCAAGGTTGATAAATGCCACTTTCATCGTTAGGGAAGCACTCATCAATAGAAGAATTAATATCAAGAGCAGTGACTTCTTCTTGAATCCGGATGTTATTTTATCAAGGACTATGAAAGAAGGTACCAAAAGGGCTAAAGAGGCACCAAGTGCCTTCAGAGAACCGAAGACTGCCCCAAGAATCGGTACAACCGCTACAAGGGCTTTGGAGTCGGGAATAATTGCAGTTAGCTGAGGTAGCACTCTAATAATCAGAAAGAACAGACCCGAAGCAATGAAGCCGATGGAAATCCTGCTTGTCAAAGATTCTCCCTTAGCGTTATTTTTAGCAAAATAGCCCAGCATCATGCTGATGTAGAAGCTGATCCCTACATTCAGCAGGATTTGTAGCAAAATTTGCATCGTTAGCTGATGACCATAAGGTTGCGAAGTTGAATATTGCATCTTACCTGTCTCAAAGGTAAGAGCCAGACTGGTCAGAAAAACAGCCAGACATGCCAATAATACGATGAAGAACACCTTTAGATTAAACTCTTTCTTAGTCCAGGCGATGATAACAATAATCAGTGATGACACATACATCAGCATCGTGATAATGTTTAAAATACTGAAAATAGAGTCTCGAGTGCGGGAATCGCTCCAGTACTTCTCCATTGTTTTTTCAGGTAGCTTTATGTACTTGCCCAAATTGTTCAGCTTATCACCTGCTATTCCTATACTATAACTTACAAAATTCTCTCCTAGTTGATAATTGATTGTATCCTTATAAGTGAAGTACCAATCCTTACGATTATCTCTTAACTCAGGTTTTGCACTGACAAGTGTCAGGTCGTCAAAATTGATATGATACATCTCTTCCAGATAAGGTCGTGCGATGGCGACTGCCTCAGCTTCTTCAAGAGTGTTTCCTTCAGCTTCTTCGTGAAATTTGTGATAATATCTGTAAACATCCCCTGCTTTAGTGAACTCAATCGTGAACTCTTCCGCTTTTTCCTGCAGGTCACCATGGAACTTGGCAAAGCGTACTTTAATACCATTGCATTCAAGAAACTCATCAGCAAGCTCATTGAATTTGTCTTTCCCTAAGATGTGCCAGAATTGATTAACATATCTACCGCTTGCATTTGTAACATCCACAATTGTCTCATATCCCGTCAAGTCATCAACACCCACTGATTTTAGAATTGCTTCCGCTTTAACGACTGCCTCCGCTTTTGTCACCTCCAGTTTCCTGGCATTGTATTGACTATGGAAGAAGAAAACCGTCAGTAGAAGTCCGATAAACCCAAGGAGTAAAATCGGTTTCTTACTCATCTTTGCAGTAGTCTTGATTGTTTCCGATTTCGCTTCTACAACTTTCTCAGTGATAACAGGTTCCCAGGCAGAGTTATTGGAATCTGACAGATCCGTTTCGAACTTCTTTTCCTGTATTCTTCTGAAAAAGATAATCAGAATAGGAATCAACAGAGTGATAATAAAGAGAATCTTATTTCCCATCATTTCATTTTTCTCAACCATCCAGATGGGAAGTCCCATCAGAACTGCATCAAAGAGAAAATGAATCAATATGCCTGTTAAAAGACCGAATCTAATGTAGGCAACGGCAAAGAAGATAGATGGAATAATCAATTCTATTACCCTGGCATAGGAAGGTTGAGCGGGATAATTAGCATGACCCATTCCGAAGATGAATATTTG
Organism: Candidatus Cloacimonadota bacterium; assembly: GCA_016938155.1. GTDB lineage: Bacteria > Cloacimonadota > Cloacimonadia > Cloacimonadales > JAFGVF01 > Zophobacter. The sequence continues at coordinate 7,046 of JAFGVF010000165.1, read as the reverse complement.
AAGGGCAAACCCTATCCAGAAGAAAAGCGTCTCCTTCCCTAACCTTCTTCCGATAAGGACGGCTCCAGCAATCGGGACAGCCCGGAAGAGACATTCTTCCCAGAAACCCGCATGCAGTGCCATAGATACAGCACTCAGCCACGGAAGTGAAGTGGCAAGGGTATTGGGATCAACATTCAGTGAAGATGAATTCCACCAACCGAAATACTTCGTTGTTATCATATAGAACACGAGAATATAGCTGAGGGATAGCGGTACCCAGAGATAAGCTCCGATTGTGTTGCCGAGTATCTTTGAGGAATTAGCAACCTTAGGGCTCCAGCTCTTCCAGAGTTGGGTATGTTTTCCGAATGCCTTTCGGGTAAGGCTTTCTGCAACCATGAAGGAGACCGACAGCAAAATAATGTTGGAGAACAACTCACCTACGGACGATGCTATATAGTTGAGAATATGCTCATTCACCGTTGAAGAGGTTTGATACCATATCCAGGAGAGAGAAAGGTAGTTAAAGGAGGCAATGAATTCGAGCAATGAGACGAAAACACCCCAGAACAGGGCTTTCTTCCACAGCAACCACTTGCTTTTTATCAGGAAGAATGCACCTAGTATGATACCGCAAATCCCATAAAAAACTATCATGAGCACAACACCGACACCGGCGATAGTGTTATTGGAGGAACGCATCTCCGAATACCGTCTCTCAAAGGCTTCCGGGATCTTCAGCCTCTGTTCAAGCCCGGAGAATTTATCACCGTTTACCTTGAGAGTTATGCGGAACTTCGCTTCGTTAATCAGCTTGTCAACTCTCTCGTAGATAATGGTATAGTCTTTCCTACCTTTCGGAGTTGTGGACATCTTATTATCATTCAGTTTATAGTTTGTAAAATCAATACCCCATTCGGATTCTGCTTTACTCTTCGCCAGCTCAAGTGCTTCTTCAGCTGTCAAACTGGGCAGTTCCATATCCTCAGGATAATCAACTTCAAAGCCATAAGGCTCACCCGTCGGCTTGAAATAGACAGAGGACTCAAGCAGTTCCCCTGGTTTGTAGTTTCTTACAACCCAATAGTAGTAGGAGTAAAAATCGCTTTTCAGAAGCTCATTGAAAGCTGGCTTTCCCCCACCCTCCAGTTCGATGTAGGTTTGACCCGAGCTTCCACTGAAAATGGCAACCTGCCGGAAGTCAGCTGTCCCCCAATCGTATTGGGCAGAAATCTCTTTTGACTTGGTAAATGCCTCTTCCCGATTCATTGTTATGTCTATGCTGATAAAGGACATCACCTTGGGAAAATTGTGTACTACAAAGAAAATCGATGAAATTGAGATTAGTGTAAATAATATCCAAAACCACTTCTTGGTGAACATACTACCTCCAGTTATTAGAATATCCGGTTGAAACTGTATTTGTGGTAAATTATCTAAACCCGTTCTTGCTGTAAAGTTATTTAATGTATCTTAATCCATTGCTTACTTCATAATGCAACTATCTTTCGATCACAGCTTCACCTCTTCTTAATTCCTCTCTAAAGACCATCGGGGTGGAACTTAAAGCGGAGACTGAAGTTCGGTTTATTTTAACAAGGCACAGGAAGAAACCACCCTGCCGTTTTACGGCACCCCTCCATAGAGGGGAATTTTAATCCGCAAGCAAGATACTAGCGGTACGCAAACCTGCGATTTGAAAAGAAACACGAAACTCCCTGCCACGCAGGAAGTCCCGCTGAAAAGACACAAGCAGGAAGCTTACGGGACGGGAAAAGATAATGATGCTAATTTAGAGCATTATAGTTATTTACATATCATAAATTTAAACACTATTTATGTCCATCAGTAAACAAAATATGAAAAAAGGAAAAAATAGTTTGCCAAACGCATGGTAGCAAAGAAAGATGCATCTTAACATCTCCGCGGCAAATTTAGTGATGTAAGGAATCTACGAAAATGTACGAAGAAAGTAGTGCAAAAAAACCAAAGCTTTCCTCTTTGAAGCGGGTATATCCGTTCTTTAAAGGTCATGGAAGGCAACTGATCTTTGCGATAATCCTGGTTGTGTTGACAACAGGTTTGAGCAGTTCATTGCCGTTGGTTTTCCGTCAATTGCTGGATAAGGCAATACCTTCCAGGATAATGGGACAAGTTCTCGCGATAGGGTTCGCATATCTTGGATTGCTTGTGTTACAGGGCGGTTTTCAATATATCCAATCCCTGATTGTTGGATTTATGGGGATTGAGATTGTGAATGATGTGAAGCGGAGAATACTCAGGCATATCCTGAATCTCCCCATCAGCTTCTATGACAAGCATGTACCCGGTAAACTTATGAGCAGAATCGAGAATGATTCGCAAAAGCTTTTCATGCTCTTCTCATCAATCGGATTGAACTTTATCTGGGCGATAATGAATATCATTATCTCCTTCACCATCATGTTCAGTACAAATGCCAAGCTCACGCTGGTAGTTGTCGGATTAGTGCCTGTTTTTGCCGGAACCGCCATATTCTACTATAAGGTGATGCGTCCGATGTTCAGACAGGAGAGGGAGCTTTATTCCAGAATCACCGGCTTTCTGGGAGAACACCTGAAAAGTATCCCGATATTGAGGAACCTGAATAACCTCGACTGGTCGCGAAACAAGAATATGGATGTGAATCAGACTTATTTCAAAATGACGGTGAAGATATACGGTATCGAACAGTTGACCTGGTTCGTTGTGATGCTTCTACCTCAATTGATAATAGTCTTGATTTTACAACGAAGCGTCTCCTGGATAAAAGCCGGAACCATCACTATCGGAACGGTCTGGATGTTTATTCAGTATCTGATGATGGCAATTGAGCCTTTAATAATGATTTCGGAACAAATAGGCGAAATCCAAAGAGCACTCGGTGCTACCGACCGTATCTTTGAGATTTTGGACACAGAGTCGGAATTGAAGGATGGTACCGACGACAAAGATTTCACCTTTAACGACGAAATCAGATTTGAGAATGTTAGCTTCGCCTATGAGCCTGATAAGCCTGTTCTTAAGAATATCGACTTAACGATTAAAAAAGGAACCGCTCTGGCGATAGTAGGTCCCACAGGTTCAGGAAAAACAACGATAATTTCGCTTCTGACCAGATTCTATGACCCGCAGGAAGGAAGAATCCTGATTGACGGACATGACCTTCGTTCCGTTTCCAGAAAAGCTCTTCGTTCGAAGATGAGTCTTGTTCTGCAGGATATCTATCTCTTTCCGGGTAGTATTATGGATAATCTGAGAGTTTTAAGACAGGACATCCCTGAGGAAAATGCCGAGAAGGCAACAAGAGTGATGGGGATTGAGAAGATTATAGCCCGGATGCCAAAGGGCTTTGATACACCTGTAGCGGAAGAGGGCGGTAATCTCAGCTTTGGAGAGCGACAGTTACTCTCCTTCTCGAGAGCTTTGACCTTTGATCCCGAGATTCTGATTATGGATGAAGCAACCAGTTCGGTTGACCCATACACGGAAGAGAAGATTCAGCAAAGTATGATGAAACTTCTTACCGGCAGAACATCAATTATTATTGCACATCGCCTCTCAACGATTGTGCATGCGGATAAGATAGTCGTGGTTAAAGCCGGAAGGATTGTTGAGGAAGGAACACATAACGAATTGCTGACTCTGAACGGGGAATATGCAAAACTATATATAACTCAGATGGGAGCACACCATGCAGAATAAAAAGAACCTCTATTACTTCGGATGGTTTTTGAAACTCTGGAAAGAGTATGCCTGGCAGATGACGGGAGTTATCCTGTTCACCGTGATAACCATCACTATCAAGACAGCTTTCCCTGTTCTTCTGAAGAATATTATCGATCAACTGACGGGAGATTATCAACCGGCTACGGTCTATCACATGTTGCTTATCTATCTGGGATTCACTATCCTGCATGAGTTTGTTCAACATGCTCTCCCCTATACCCGGGGACTGATGAACCATGTTTTTGCCCGAAACCTGAGGAATAAGTACTTTCATATTTATACGAATAAGAAAAGCTCATTCTTTAAGCACTTCAGAACCGGTGACCTGTTGACCCGCCTAACCGCCGATATAGACGGTGACTGGGATAGAATCAGTTGGTATTCCTGTTCGGGATTGATGCGTCCGTTAGAGGCTATTCTAATCCTGAGTATGACCCTGGGTGTGATGTTTCATTACTCGGTATCGCTGACTCTCTTTTCATTTATACCGTTGCCTTTTCTGGTGTTAATCCTGGCAAAGGCGGAAGAGAAGATGACCAGATACACTCTGGAGAGACAGGAATCTATCTCCAGATGCAATAATGTATTGGAAGCTTGCTTCTCAGGAATCAGAGTCATAAAAACTACTCTAAGTGAAGAAGACCAGCAAAGGAAATACGACGAAGCTCTGCAAGACCGTGTTGTAAGAGAAAAGCGATTCCTTAAAATGAATCAGGTTATTCATTTCTATTCCATGCTGGTAAATCATGCAGGGAGCATTATCGTAATCTTTATCGGCAGTATTCTTGTCATAAAGAACGGGATTACCCTCGGGACATTCCTGCTCTTTATTACCTATATGAGAAGGCTGATTGAACCTATCTGGACTCTCTCCTGGTTCTATGCCTCATCTAAGCAGGTTTTCAAATATGTTGACCGTCTGGATGAAACAGAAGAAAGCTACAACATTCTGTCGGAACATGCGGGAACAAAAGAAACCAATCAGGTCGATAACATCGAGATGAAAGATGTATGCTTCCGCTTCCATGATGCAGAAGAGAATCTCCTGAATAATATAAACATCTCGGTGAAGAGAGGTGAAACCATTGCCATTGTGGGTAAAGTCGGCAGCGGTAAATCTACACTCCTGGAACTTCTTGCCGGTAATCTGGAATGCACCAGTGGAGAGATTGACCTGAATGGATTTGATATTCACACCTATAACAAGGCTGATGTTGCTAAGTTGGTGGGATATATCCGTCAGGAAAATATCCTCTTCAGTGAGACAATTCAGCACAATCTGGAGCTTGGTAATGAGTTTACTGCGGAAGAGATTAACAACAGTCTGGACATCTCGTTAATGACGGATGAGATAAATGCCTTCCCTCTTCAAATGGAAACTAAGCTCGGACAGAAGGGAATCAGTCTATCCGGTGGTCAGAAACAAAGACTATCCATTGCCAGAACAATATTGAGAAAGCCACAGCTTTTGCTGATGGATGACTGTACTGCTGCGATGGATGCTGAAACGGAAAAGATGTTTTGGGAGAAGCTGAGAAACATGAATCGTGATATTACAAGCGTTGTCGTAACTCATCGTTTGGCAACCGCAAAACGAGCTGACAAAATATTTGTGCTTGACGAAGGTTCGATAAAAGCAGAAGGTTCCAATGAAGAATTATTAAAGACCAGTAGTCTTTACAATCAGATAATGCTAAAAAAGCAGGAGAACGAATAATGCTGTTGGATATCCTTAAGGATTATAGAATCAAACAATTGCGTGTGCACGGTCAGAGTCTTATGGCTCGCGGTAGAATAGAGAAAGCGTATCAGTGCTTTCAAAAAATAATCCTTATGGATAATGGTCCTGAAAATCAATATAACTTAGCGTTGACTCTGCTCTCCCTGGGTAAATTCAGGGAGGCGGAGTCCTATCTTGAAAGAGTGCTTGAGACTTATCCCGATAATGAGATTGCCATTATCTCACTTGTTGAATGCAAGCTTCAACTCGATAACTGGCAGGATGCACTTACCATGCTGGAATCTCTTATTAATGAACATCCTTCTAATATCAATTACAAGAGATACTATGCTACTCTCAAGAATCCTGAAACCCGTAATAAACATATCAGAACCCAGAAGCTTTTGAAGCAAGCGTTAACCAATTATGATAGGAAAAAATTCGCCGAAGCAATAACATTTCTATTAGATGCAATTGAACTTGACCCCGATAATGCCACTGTCTGCTACCTGTTGGGAACTTGCTATGTGATGGATTCCCATGACTATGTAAAAGCTCTTCCCTATCTTGAAAAAGCAGTCAAATTAAGCCCTCAGACTGAGACTTATCAGCGAATTTATCGAATGGCTGCCCAGAGAGTCAATAAGCAAAAAAAGAGTTTGTAGATAATTTGCTTGACTTCAATCACATAGATTTATTAAACTAAAGCAAAATCGGAAAGAGGGGAATATGAAAAAGATAACCGTTATAACTCTTTTATTGGTCCTGATGGTATCACTCTGTGCTCAAACAAAACTCACAAACATTAGATTCGGTAATTATACCTACGGTACAAGAGTAGTATTCGAAACTGACGGAAAAGCTGATTATCAGATAAGCGATGGTGATAGTGAAGTTAAAGTTCTTATATATGCCTCTTTGGCAGATGAAACTCTGAAAAATGTATCTGTAGGAGCTAAAAATATCGTAGGAATGAAGTTTTCAGAAACCGATGATTACACCCAGATTACCTTCCAAGCCAAATCATTGTATCGCTCAATCGGGTTCCCGTTAAGCGGTAAGCCCTATAAGATTGTAGTTGATATTCTGTTTGCTACGGGTGGTTATAACTACGCCACAGGTTTAGGGGTTGCCCGTTATCTCTATGATTTAAGCGTAACGGGAGCAGCAGAAGCTGAATTCGAGAAACTCGAAGAGATGTACCCCAATGAAACCGGATTCTATTACTACTACGGCTTGAATAAGCTTCGCCTGAAAGAAACAAAGAAAGCAGAGAAGTTCTTTTTGAAAGTGTCTGAAAAAGACGCCGAATACTCCAAAGCAACAGCAGAGCTAAAGAAACTGGGAGTTCAGCCGTCTGTTGCAGAAAAACCCAAAGAGAAGGTTGTTAAAACTGAACCCGTTGTTGAGCCAATCACAACAAGCGAGGAAGTTATTGAAGAGGAGATGGAAACGATTGTACCGAGTGTTGTGGACACAACTTCAACCAACAATGCCAATTTCTTCCGCTCACCGTTCTGGTATCTAACTTTAGCTTTATTGGCGATAATTGTCCTCTCGACAATCTATTTCCTAATTCAGAGAGGTAAATTGAAAG
>JAFGVF010000164.1 GCA_016938155.1 Candidatus Cloacimonadota bacterium | reverse complement strand
GTTAATAATCCCGTAGTCCCATTCTCCCTCTAAGTTAGTTATAGCATTCCCTATCCCATCCTGAACCTTTACAAGTGTCCCGGCTGAAATAAGTGGTTCAAACAAATCCTCTGCAGATTGCGTGTTCTCTGAAGGATAGCCTATTATGTTCCAGCCCGCGGTAAGAGGTATATCAAGAGGAAGGTTAACAGGTTCGCCGGTTATTGTTAGATTAGTTTCTTCAGTAACCCGCATCTTGTAGCCCTCGGTAACTGACATTTCTCCGATACCGTTGATCCAACCTATTGATAATCTTTCAATAGCCCTACCAGTCTCATCCTGGACCTTTATAAGGACATCCGATGCAATTAGAGGATCAACAATGGTCATCATCGATTTGTCAGCAGGACTAGCGGTGAAGGAAAGGATGTTCCATCCTTCGGTGAGATCAACCAATTGCCCTGAAGCATGATCCTTAACACAACGAACTGACACGCCAAATCGCTTTTCTGTCCCTGTTTGGTTTAAACCACTATTATCATTTAATAGACCCCATGCAACTCCAAAAAGAGTATTTTCATTTTCTTCAGGAGTCCACCAAAAACCATGCGTTCCCAATCCCGCAAATGAGTCAGGAGGTCTGTATCCCCCAGGCAGTGCACTAAAAGCACTAATATTTGTCGCGCCGGTATTTGGATCCTCCCAATGCTCAGTTCCTGTTTCTTTGAGAGCACCACCAGCAAGATCATATCCTCCAAACAGGTCATAAAATGTCATCCATTCAGCCGAAGTAGAAACATGCCATCCAGCCGGGCAAAGATTACCTGAATTCACTGCATACCAATTGTACAATGCTCCATAGGTGTCTTTATAAACTGTAGGAGCATTATTGTACCAGATATAAGCTGGAGTGTTGACATCCCACCAATCGGTCGTTATGTTGTCAATCTCTGTTCCATCATTGAACCTTGTCACTCTTAAATTACTCGTCATCCAGGTTCGTGAGCCAATATTTACAATGTCATAAAAGTTACCATCAATGTCCTGGATTGCATCAGCATTGTAGGTTTTAAAACTAACCTCATTCCCATAGCTGGTCCCGTAACTATTTGTTGCATATGCCCGTACATAATATGTTGTGCCGGCATCAAGGCCGGTTATTGAACTTGAAAAAGGTCCGACACCCTCCCCATCGATAGTCCTGGCTGAAAAGTCAATATCCGGTTCAGGGTTTGTGTTCCAGCAGACACCCCTTGAAGTAACAGGCGATCTTCCCTCATCTTCTACTGTAACCATGACTGTTGCTGAAGTCGGAGTCAATGGGAATGCAGAGTTTGTCGACAGTATTGCCAAGGCAATAATTCTGGGTTCTACGTTAATAGTTAATGTAAAGGGCTGACCAGGGCAGGATGCAGCAGATATGGGTGTTACAAGATAAGTTGCAGTGCAAATTTCAATACCTGAAATAATAGACAGATTTCCGCTTATACTAGCCTGTGGAATAAGTTGTTCACTGCCTCCTTCAAGTTCACCAATATAGGTTGGACTCGTCCAAATGTAAGTAGTTCCCGGTGTTGCCTCCGGTGGAATATTGTTAAAAGTGTCGCCTGATATAATAGTAAGTGTCTGATTGCCAATATGTGGAATTTCAGGCTGAGGATTTATTGTCACGATTTCAGATGGAGGTGAAAAACATCCGGATTCATTTGTAACAGTAAAGGTATAGCTCCCAGGGTTAAGATCAGTAATAGTATAGCTAACACCGGTATTGGAATAATATATTAATCCAGGTTCTTGTATTATAGTCCAATTATCCGTAGAAGGAAGGTTATTTAGGACTAAACTGCCTGTTCCTGTATTACAATCTGGCTGTATAATATTTCCTACTTGCAGGATAGGTAGAATGCATGATATTTTCGCACCCTGCAGCCAAAAATCCGAATCCCATGGATGCTCCTCCCAACCTGTCCAGATTTCCATGTCGGAATCTCCGGTACCTTCTTTAGTATAACGAATACCACCGCCATAGCCTGCATCTGCATCTGATCCAATTCCGTTACAATATTGAAACGAATCGTATGCACCTACCTGATAACATGTGAAAATCAAAGTGCTTTGAGCTAAAACGTTAAGATCTATATCTGACCATGTTATCCATCCTCCACTGAATGAAGCAGGAACTATTGCCTGATGAGTGGAGATAATTATACCATCTGAATTTCGGATATTTAATACTAACGTTACTTCATGCCCAATGAATTCAGGATTTTCATTATAATCAAACATATTTGTAAAGTAGAAGGAGAATTGTTTTAGAACAATATCCGAATCGATGTAAACACTTTGTCCATTGCCAATATCCCTGGGTCCACTATCGGAACGATCATCTCCTCCAAACCAACCAGATGCATTTAAGATATCGAACTTTATCTCGTAGTCGTATGTAGAGATCGACGCTGTAGTAAACACTATATCATTCCCATAACCAGGCCCTTCGCTGTTTATAGCGTAAGCCCTTACATGGTATGTCGTCTCCGGGGTCAAATCCGTAAGATTGCTCGTAAATCCGTCCGGGCCTGATCCGTCAGTGGTAATAAAGTCATTTATAGTCGGTTCAGGAGATGTGCTCCAGCAAACTCCTTTGGATGTAATCGGAGAACCTCCGTCTGAAGTAACTATTCCTCCGCTAACTGCGGATGTGGAAGTTAAAGTACTTATTGCAGAAGTAGTCAGGACAGGGATAACCGGGTTTGAGACAGCTGTTGCAGTGAATGCAACAGGGCTTCCTGACAAGCCTTCAGATGAAGCACTTACAACATATTGACCCGGGAGGTTACCCAGTGTAAGTATGGTGCCTGCTTGACCGCTTGAATTAGTTGTGGTGAAAGTTGTGCTCAGGCTTTGCCCTGTTGCTCCCGAAGGGACAGAAACAATCTCAAAGCTTACTTCAACCCCCTCAATATCGTTTCCCAATGCGTCCTCTACACTTACCACAAAAGGTTGAGACAATGCTGAACTGACCAATCCGCTCTGGTTGTTCCCGGAGGTACGTTCAATCACGGATTGAACATTTACAGAGAAATGCAGTTCTTTTAATGTTGACTCATTTCCTGCTATATCAGTAGCCTTCAGATAAACAGTATGAGATCCGCTCTGGAGTTCGTCAAATGTATAGCTTCTGACATCATCCGGAAGCTGCATGAAGTTATTCGCATCATCCAGTGAAATGTAAATGAAGTCGAGTCCGCTTAAAGTCAATCCAACGACGTTGTCATCAGCTGACCAATTTACTGTTACCTGATTCGAACTAAAGGATTCACCCTCAATTGGAGTGTTGAAGGATACATTTGGTGGAACATCATCCTTCCCGAATTCGAAAGCTGATGCCTGATCAGGCGTTATGTATTCATTACCGGCATCATCTGTTACCTTAAAATAAATGTAATGTTTGCCTCCATTCTGAGGATTGAAAGTGAGATTGTTCCAGTCTTCAATGCTAATTTTCCAGTCAGTTGTAAGAAACGTTCCTTGATTGTTTTGTGATTCGGCCAAAATAGTACTGCCATCACTTGTTAACAGATGCCAGTAAGCAGGATTGGAATCATCATTACTATTCAGTTGATAAAAAATATTATTTAAACCTAAATCCCCGGAAAAATCAATATCTAAAAATTTATCCGAATTCATCCACGAGTTAGAAAGTGAATTGTAAATAATCTTAGGATTAGCATCTCCAAGTATTGTTACTTTACCAAAAGCTCGTGAAAAACGAGGAGCATTGTGTCCATCATATATCATAACCCATATAATATATGTACCTGGTGTTGTTCCAGTTGTGTTCCACAGGTAGCTATCTCCCAAACCTTCTGGGTCTTCAGGTATCATTAATGCATCACCAGCCAGCCATTTGTGTTCACCAATTGTCCATGGGGCATCAACTAAATCTGGATCTAAAGCAATCGATATATATGCATTATCATCTTCATCATTGTCCCCCCAAGTAATCGAAATCGTCTGGCCTATAGGAACTGAGATATCGGCAGAGGGGGAACTAAGGGTAATAGTCGGTAGTGTAGTATTAGGAGCTGACTCTCTTGTAATTGGAAGGTTTGTGATACCCTCTGCAAAATATTTCTGTGGATGTGATAAAGAAAAATTTAGATCTATTGGTTGAACCGAACCAATTAGTGTTCTAGGATAAACATAATCAAATATTTCGTCCATAGTAACTTCTCTATCATCATTAGTGTCGCCTTCTCCTTCAACTGATGTAATCATATTATACCCAAATAATGTTATTCCCCATAAAGGAATATCAAAATAATAAACATCTGTCACTTCGTCCCTTCTTGAAGATGAAATTATTCCTATATTTTGTCTTCCATTTAAAGAAAAGTAGTCTACAAAATAGCCTGAATGGCATGAATTAATAAACATGATAAGTTTAGTTCCATCAGGTAGTAAATTACCAAAATCATCATCTATCTCTGCTGGACTATAATCTTCATAACTAAAAAGAGTCAGACCATCTAACTCTGACCCATGACCTACATAGTAGAACATAAAAACATCATCTCCATCTATTCGATCTTGAAATCTTGTAATTGCACTTTTTATTGAACTCTTACTAACCTCATTCAGCACCAAAGTTTCAATATTATTTTCATCCCAGTCAACGCCATGATTTACCAAAATCTCCTTTAGTTTGCTAACATCGTTGGAAACGGTTGTTTTTACCCACGAATAGTCAAAATCATAACAACTGCCTACCAGTAATGCGTAATAATTCACAATCCCATCAGGTAATGAAACAGCTACTTTAACAAGTGGTTCTAAACCCCATTTCCCTCCATCAGTATATATTACGTCTCCAGTTATAGATATATCTACTCCACCGGCTGCATAATACGTACCGGCATACTCGGGAGTGAAACTCATCTCCTGAACTGCTGAACTATTAGCGGGAATTAAGATCCTTTCGCTTCCCCAGACAGAAAGGTCATATGGGGAAGTAATATCCCTGTCAAGCAAAACATTTCCTTTAGCATATTGATCTTCATTCTTGGGATTGTACATTGCATATCTTATTGTAAGGGGCGTACCTGCCTGAACTGTCTGGCCTGTAACATTTTCATCACCATTCCATACCTGAATTAAATCACCGTATGGCTGATCACGGATAAATGATTCGATAACACCGGTTTGTGTAATCGATAAATTAGTTCTTTTTCCCCAGTACTCGCGTCCGAAGGGAGTAGGAGGTTCGACAGGATCATGATAAACCTCGTAGTAATAACCATCGCCAACTGGAATATTATTGAAAATAACTATCCCCTCTTCATTGGTGGATAATTCAGACCCTATCTGAATTCCGCTGCTGTTGAATAATCTTACGCGACCTTCATCCCCCGGTAAAGGTGATCCGTTTCCATCAATGTTTTTTACGGCGATTTCCAGACTGGCGGTTAGAGGATTTACAATAACTCTCCCACTGGCATAATCATAGTCAGATTCTGATGTGCTATTTAAAGTTGCGGCAATATAATATGTCCCGGGGGGCACATCTTTGGTATCCCATGAATAAGATCCTGTAATTGGCAGGAAGTACTCTATCCAAGCTTCCCCCGTAGCATTTTCCCATATGTTATCGTTATCCCGGCGAAGGTTTACTGTTGCTCCGGATCCTGTCCCTGTCCAGGTAACATTTACAGGTTGACCTTGTGCCACCTGAACATCGGCGGAAGGCTGATTAACTGTAATATTTAACGGAACCCCCGTTATGTTGAATGATCCCCGATAAGCTGTATTGTTTTCTTCAAAACTTTCAGTAACAACGTTTGTCCGGTCAGCCCGAAATAAAAAATATTTTGTTCCAATATCTCCATCCAGAAAAGTATAACTATGATCAATATATACGCCATGAAGACCTGTAAGCGACATCACTGATTTTGAGGCAATCCTGTTTGAAAAGTCTGTCGGTGAATTACCCAGATATATCCCCAGATAACTGGTTCCTGCAGTTCCGCTTCCATTATTATCAACCCTGCAAGAAATATCTACTGTTTCACCTGACTGATAGTTACCTAATTGCGTAGTCCCGTCAAAAGTAATTGATGTAACAGTCAAATCAGGTAAAGGAGGAACGTAATTATTAACAGATATTTTAATCAACCCGGTCGCAGTTGAATTTATGTACAGCCATACTTCTGTTGCGGCAGATCCGACATTATTTTCAAAGTACCAATATCCTTGAGTGGTTGATCCACTATTTACATTGATACCGTTTGTCCAATCAACAAGATAATATATCCTTGGAGATGGTGCAGTTGAGGTTGGCCAGACCGAAAAGGAGACGGCAGTTCCAGGGTCTCTTTCAATGGCATAAGTCTGACCTGCATAAACATGATAATATTGGACTTGCCCATTTCTTGTCCATTCAACCCTACATTCGTTAATCTGTGGCAAGGCAGCCAAAGAACTTAAAAAAAAGAAACTAAAAGCAGACAGAAGGGTTTTCATCTTAAAGGTTTTAGGGATAGGTGAAGGCCAGGCTTAATATGATTTTTAAATTCGCTTGATAAATAGAGAAATGTTTAGTTTTTCAAAAAGTTAAGAAAAGTCTATTTGTTATTTTCATTGAACTCACATTTGCCTGTTTTGCTCTAACAAAAAGATCTGTTCAGCTAACAGAATCTATTTTCTTCCCATAATCTGGATGCCAAACATTGCCAACTTCGGAAAAACCGATTAAGGCTTATTTATTATGGATTTTCAATAGGCTCCAATGGAAATGTACTATTACAAAAAAGGCTATTGCGTAGTCCAGGTATCAGGTTATATAATTAAGAAATTAGAGTTCAATCAAAGATAAAAACTGTCAAAATACAATGTTCTTCTGAAAATTTGGATTAGTCAACCGATTGAATGGGTTCGTCAAATTTTGCAATGATTTTGACTCTTTTTCGGTGAACATATTCTATATATTGGATTACCAACTTCTTGATTTGAGTCAGTTCACCAGGTTTTTACCTCTGGAAATATATTCCGGCAGCCTTCCGGGGGGCAGAAAATCTGCTCAAATCTGCGCCAACATGGGTCATCCATAATTTCATCACAATTCTGATCTGATTTATCAGATCCACTTCAACTTTTCAATGGGTTAAATTCCAAGCTATTTCTGATGGTTTTCTTTAAGAATATTTAATATTTTATACATCTGACGGAAAAGCCATCTTTTTGGGGATATCCTGAAGGCGGACTCCAAGCGTCTCCATCAGACATGGAAATTGCCAGTGCATCGGTTTCTTCGGATGAATCGGAAACCCACCAATATCCATAGTACAGTCCATTGTAGAAACCGCCGTCATTCGCATAGCGGTTTCCATTGGGTAAGGCAATAAAACCAAATTCATCAGTTCCATTACCTGTACAAACCCAACCGCTTGTTGCTTTCAGTTTTTCTCCTGCAATCTCAGGTCCGCCGACATACTCGCCTAATACATTCCAATCAGCCGCATCAGGGACATGCCAACCTGCCGGGCACAGGTTGCCATTATTTACAGCATACCAATTGTATAAAGCACCTTTCGATAAAGCTTCGTTATTATCATACCAGCAATAACCGGGCGTGGTCAATCCAATCCTGGCAAAGTCATCTGTAACATAAGGAATAGCTGTTCCATCATTAAATTCAGTTGTCCTCAGATTTGTTGTTATCCAAAGCTGAGAGCCTATGCGGACAACATCATAGGAATTACCATAAGAATCAATTATTGATAATGGATCCGTGGTGAATGTCATGTCACTGGTTCTGCTGGTCCCGACAGCATTAGTCGCAACGATCCGGAAATGATAGGTTTCATTTGCAGATAATCCGGAAATATCTGCACTCACATTGGTTATACTACTTCCTGTTATTGTGCTTTCAGAAGCAGGGACTGTGTTCCCATAACTTTCAGTGGTCCCATATTCAAAAAGTACCGTGGTAGAAAATCCATTTGCATTTACGCCGGCATTTAAAGTAGTTGAGGTTGTCGTCATGTTTGAGGGATCCAGGTTGGTTACTGAAGGTGCGGCCAGACTAAATAACTCTGAACCATTATGCCATGAAGGCTGGCCTGAAGCATTAATTCCCAATATCTGGCCGACAGATCCTGCTTCAATAGTGTTCCATGAATTCCCATTCCAATATAATATAT
>JAFGVF010000163.1 GCA_016938155.1 Candidatus Cloacimonadota bacterium | reverse complement strand
GAGATTAGTCTCAAACTCTTCCCAATTCTTTGTGGAAAGGTAGTAAATGGGTATATTCAACCTTTCACAACGCTCCGTGATGGGAGCGTTGCGTCGGGTGATTAAAACAAAAGCTATCTCAACAGGAAGATTCCGATCCCTGAACCAGGAGACCAAAGCCTCGAAGTTCGAACCGCGACTCATACCCGATGTAAAAACAGCAATACGGAATGATTTCATCTTAGGCTTTCTCGGGTTCACCGGCAAGCTTGATATGTAACTCTTTTAATTGCTTTTCATCCACAGTATTAGGTGCCTGACTCATCAAGCAAACCGCCTTAAGCGTCTTAGGGAAGGCAATTACATCACGGATATTGTCGGCATTTGTCATCTGCATAACCATTCTGTCGATTCCAGGGGCAATTCCACCATGAGGTGGTGTGCCGTATTGAAGGGCATTTAGGAAGAAGCCGAATTTCTTTTCCTGCTCCTCTTCACTGAAACCGACGATATTGAAAATCTTATGCTGAATATCCTGTCTATGGCACCTGATACTACCTGAGGCAAGCTCTACGCCATTGCAGACGAGGTCATAAATCTGACCCTCAATTTCGTCCAATCTATCCGGGCTATCCAGAAGATGAAGGTGTTCCTCCTGCGGCATGGAGAACATGTGATGTAAAGGTTCCCAGCGTCCTTCCTCAGCATTATACTCAAACATCGGGAATCTGGTTACCCAGAGGAAATTAAACTTGTTTTCATCAATAAGCTTCAACTCAGCCCCCAGATGATTACGGATACCTGCCAGTACCTTCTGCACCATCGGCACAGAATCAGCACCAAAGAGGATTAAATCGCCCTCTTTCGCCTCTGTCCTGGCAAGTATTCCTGCCTTTTCATCAGCTGTCAGGAACTTGGCAATTCCCCCGTCCATATCATCGGCAGTAACCTTCACAAAAGCAAGACCTTTGCCTCCCAGATGCTTGGCAATATCGGTCAATCCGTCAATCTGTTTACGACTGTAGGCAGCACATCCCGGTGCAACAATACAACGAACGGTTCCCTTGCTGCCAAGAGCATCGGCAAAAACCTTAAACTCTGAGGTCGCAACGATATCGGAAACATCGTTGAGAAGCATTCCAAAACGGGTATCCGGTTTATCGCAACCATATCTGTCCATTGCCTCTCTGTAGGAAATACGAGGGAAAGGAGCACTTACTTCTGCATTAATCGTCTCTTTATAGACTTTCACCATGAGTGACTCAATAACTTTATAAACATCTTCTTCGTTAACAAAACTCATCTCCAGATCCAGTTGGGTGAATTCCGGTTGTCTGTCTGCTCTCAGATCTTCATCGCGGAAACAACGGGCGATCTGGAAGTATTTATCAAAGCCGGCAATCATAAGCAACTGCTTATAAAGCTGAGGTGATTGGGGTAAGGCAAAGAACTTACCTGCATGAATACGACTCGGGACAAGATAATCCCTGGCACCCTCAGGGGTTGATTTCATTAGAATCGGGGTTTCAATCTCGAGGAATCCGGCTTCTGTGAGGAATTCTCTGATCTTTGCAATAATCTTATGACGAAGAATAATCTTCTCTTGCATCGATTGTCGTCTAAGGTCGAGATAACGATATTCCAGACGCAAGTCTTCCTCAGCTATCGTACCTTCGTTAACCTGTACGGGAAGCGGAGAGCTGTCATTAAGTAACAGCAGATTCTCTGCCAATAGTTCAATAGCACCGGTTGCCATGTTCTTGTTAATATTCCCTTCCCTGGCAATAACAACACCCTGTACAACTGCAACATACTCGTTGCGAAGACGCTGTGCTTTGGATAATACAGCCTCATTCTCCGGGTTAAACACAACCTGTACAATCCCGGTTCTGTCGCGTAAATCCACAAATATCAGTCCACCTAAGTCTCTTCTGCGATGAACCCAGCCCATCACGGTTACTTTCTTCCCTATGGAAGCCTCAGTCAGGTCATTACAATAATGTGACCTTTTTATGTTTCCGAGTAAGTCAAGCATCTCTACTCCTTTTAAAAGCTATGATTTAGCTAACAAAGAAGAGATGGGTGTTGAGTCAAGCTTTTTGTATATTTGTAAGACATGCATCCTGCTTGTCTTCAAAACAAGGTTTGATTTAAGACAAAGAGGACGAAATGACATAAAAAAGTCATGCTGTCCTCTTAGTCCTTTAAATCCTCTCCCTCCACCAGCAGACACTTTTTCGCAAAGCCCTGAATTCGCTTGACGAATATGGGTGCAAGCTCAAGCTACCAGTTAAAACTCTCCTCTACCGAGCTGTTCGGTGGCATATAGCTGACAGTAGCCGGATGTATCTCAATCAATCCAAACCCCGGGTGTTCAGGTGAATAGAAGTAGTTTTGAATAAAGGTCGCAATATGCCAGATCGTTTCCCGTTCAATCGGATTATGTGTATAATGAGCAATCCCCTTTATGCGAACAAAGCTTTCCTGCTCATTCTCCTTAAGTGGAACACTTACTTCAATCTTGGGGTGCTTCATTAACTGGGTAGTCTTGGCATCTTCTGTACCTGTTGCCAACCAGAACCTACCGTCATGGACAATCAGAATCATCGGTCTTACACGCGGATACTCTCCGTCATAGGATGCAAGCCAACATCTCTGCATTGTTGTAAACTTAGGCATTAATTCAATCTTGTTCATTGTTTCTCCTTTAGAATTGATAACTTTCCCGAACACCGGCAAACTTGAGTATATTTCCATTGAAGTTCGGCACCGCAATGGCATTCTCTTTAGCATGATAATAGATATCAGCAGGACCCTTCTGATGAGTTATAAACTTTTGGGGTTTTCCCTTAAGATTTTTATCGAAAACATAGACTGTACCTGTTTTCCAGCTGGAGATATACCAGTATCCATTGGCATCTCTGGTTATTCCGTCAAGATTTGACAGCTTTGTTTTGATGAGGACTTTCATCTTACCCGTCAAGGGATTAACTTCGTAGATTGGTGATTTTTCAACCATACTCACAACTATTAATCGACTCTTATCGGAATCATAATAGATACCGTTCGGGTTCTTCAGATTCATTCCAACCAGAATTGTATTGAATCGTGTCTCAATATCTATCCTGATAATCCTGCCTACATCTGTATCTGATACAAACAGGTAATTCCCTCCATCCCAGGCAATATCATTAAAGAATTGGGCATCAGGTATAGGGATTTGAACCTTTAATTTAGCAGTATTGATGCTTATCCCGAAAACCCCTCCCTCGGCTGCACAATAGAGGATGGAATCGACAAGCACTATCCCTCGAACCGAGATTAAATCCTGATTGAAGATACTCGCTTCACCCTCAGGTGTCATCTTCACGATTGCTCCCCCACTCTTGTTGGAGATAAGGAATGCATCAAGTTTATCGGAATACACCACGCTTTCAGGGCGTTTAAGTAGATTATCGACTGCCCCGAGTCCAAATGATATAACAAACAGCAACATGACTAATATCTGTCTCATAATTCCTCTATTTCATGATTATCAATTTCTTCTTAAGCACTTCACTTCCGTTTCTTACCGAACAGATGTAAACTCCGCTCGGTACTTGTTCTCCTTTTGAGTCCAATCCATCCCAGAAAACAGTGCTTTCCATCGGCAAACTTCTAACCCGTTTTCCCAACAAGTTAAATATCTCCAATTCAAGGTTGTCTGTAACCTTCTCTTTAAGTTGGATTTCAATGTTTGTTCCGTTATAGCTTGGATTTGGATAGCAGTTTAGTTTTGATGCTTGAGAACCAACAGCATTTGTACTGTTTCCAGTACTCGGGGTCAAAACGATATTAAGTCTATAAGCATCGTCCGAAGCAAGAGCAATATCAGAATGTTGGACAGATTGAAAGCCATCTGCGGAACAGTTAAGGGTATAAATACCTTCATTAAGGGTAAAAAAGTAGTTTCCAAAGCGGTCACATGTGACTGATAATGTATCAACCTGCACGGTTGCATAACCGATGTAAAAGTTCGTTTCCGAATTCGTTACACGACCAAATAGAAATGATCTTCCGTCTGCAACATATATCGCATTCCGCGGA
The DNA here is from genome assembly GCA_016938155.1 of Candidatus Cloacimonadota bacterium. Classification (GTDB taxonomy): domain Bacteria; phylum Cloacimonadota; class Cloacimonadia; order Cloacimonadales; family JAFGVF01; genus Zophobacter. The sequence goes on along the minus strand of JAFGVF010000163.1, from coordinate 1,765 downwards.
CAGCTTCCCAGGCATGTACCACAGCCATCACATAATGATTGGTCTATTCTGAAACAACCAATCTCATCATCAGCTACAATGGCATTATTAGGGCAACTGCTGATACAAGAACCGCATAGTGTACACCCCACAGGATTAACCTGATAAGTTATTCTACTTATTCCATAAATCAAGGTACTGAATATCAGTACTCCCAATAAAATAGTAAAGTATCTCCTCATTTTCGTTCACCTTCTTTTAAGAATATGCGGTCAATCAGGATTATGATTTATACATTCTGGAAGTCAAGAAGAAAAAATATATCTCATAGTTTATAGTCCATAATCTATTGTCTATTGCTAATAATTGAAATATCACTGGGACTTCCTTCGAGACACTCAATAGATTGAATTCACCCCCGTATTCTGTATTGTGACTCTTCTGAGTTGCTGACAATTCGCAGAATTGAGTAAAACACAGCTCTTACAGCTACACTTTTTTGTTAATAGTTGTTCATTTGTCTTTCTATTCGGTCTTTTATCAACAAATCCCATTTTCTGAGTTTAGAAGCTTAAAAAATGAATCTACAGTGTGTTTTATGCTCGTTCCTGCCCTTTTTGTGCAACCAAACTTCTCCGTTCAATAACTCAGTGTCCGCCCACTGTTTTTCCACTGCTCTCCCACTGTCCACTCACTGTGACAGTGGGTGGACAGTGGGAAAATACCGCTTTGTTGAATAGAACGATGTGAGTGCAAGAAAACTTAGATTGGAGTGAGATATTTCTCTTCGATATGCAGCAAAGTCACGATATTCGATATTATAAAAAATAGGGCGAACGCAATTCGCCCCTACAGTAAAGTGGATTAATTCGCAAAGCCCCAAACTCGTGCTGCTCGTTTAGGTGCAAACTCAAGTTGTGGTGATAATCAGGTTTCTATCGGATCATTTTGACCCAGCATAGCGAGGTAGAAGGCAATCATATCAACGAAATAGACTAAACAGGCAAAATCGACCAGGGGATTATCATTTTCTCCATAGATATCCAAGAAATTGATTCCTTTTTTTGTCAGCAAATCCTTAAAATCATCTCTTTCTGGTGTTGTGAAACTAAGTCTGCTGATAATAATCGGGACATAGTTTTCATTTAGAAGTTCTCTTTCCCACACACCCATTTCGTACATCTGCATGTTTTCATAACTGCTATAGAAAGCCGGATACTTTGAAATGCGGTTTATTTGATTTTTGAGCCTGCCTGCAATAGGGCGATAAAGCTTCTGAGTATAATATATGAGCGGGATTCTTCCATGAATATAATGAGCATAGTGCTTGGCGAGATTAAGGTCAAAAGGCTGGTTTCGTGTAATTGCCCCGGCTTTATTAATCAAACCGGCTATGATTTTATCAAGAAGTCTGTCCTCTTCTTTCAACACCTTAACCATAGTTAACGCTTTAATTACCAAAGTGTAGATATACGGGAAGAGCAGAGCAGGAATATTCACAGGGGCAAAAAAGAATCCGTTTACATCAAAATCAAGTTTATTCACTTCAGTGGAGATCAAAATTACATCCGCCTTAGACTCCTCGATAGTAGCTAATACATCATCCTTGATGATATTTTCTTTATCAAAATCGATATATATAACCAGTGTATTCTTGCGAAGACAGCTGGTATTCAGATTTTCAGTATTAATTATCTCAACTTCACCTTTCAGGACTTCACGAAAGATTCTGGTAGTGTTGCATTTGTTTTTATTGATAAACACAACCGTTTTGAACTCCTCATTT
>JAFGVF010000162.1 GCA_016938155.1 Candidatus Cloacimonadota bacterium | reverse complement strand
TCGGAATATGGGTCATAGGAGCTTATGCCGGCACCATTGCTTCCAATCCACAGTACCCCAAATGGATCAAAGAAGAGTGACATCGGCTCAGAGGCGATGGAGCTGAATAATCTTTCTTCATCGACATAGTATAGACTGGAAGTGCTCCAGGAAGAACCTGTCCAGTATTCTCTTTTCTTGTTTGTACCCCATCTGTACCATCCGTTCTCACTTCCTGCTTCGCTCAAATACATGAAAAGACCTGTATTTGCAGCCACCCAGAATTGTTGCCTTCCAAACGGGTCGGTGAAAGATTCCATAGCATTAACCGTACAACCATTTAACTCACTAATATTCGTTCTATCCCACATAGGTGGGTCTGCAAGCAAATTAGGCAATGAACTGTCATCCCAATAATATAGTTTTCCACTCTCTTCCAGAGTTCTGTTGATAGCGAAATAATACCTGTCCGGGGCTTGATGAGAAAGGGTAAGTTTTTGTCCTGAGTTATCACCAACTCTGATGTCCTCTTTTTTCTCAAAGGGGTAGTTAATACTGTCGGGGTAATATATAGAAACACCTCTATCATAGCAACTTACAAGGACATAGCCTTCGTCATTGACAGAGATATATGGTACGGTTGAACCATATAATCCATTGGTATTATCCACTACTTGATAACTTTCTGTCGAATAATTGTAAAGATACACTCCAGATGTTGTAAATCTGTACCAATTTGGTGGATTGGCAGTATCATCCAAGACGGTTAAACCCCCGGTCCAACCAAAATCATTGGTACTTCCTGCCGACCAAGCACCAAACCACTTATTGTTATGAGAATCAACAGCGATTGTATTGATATTATCACTATTCAGAGGACTATCAGCAACAGTGTAATTGATCCACTCATTATCAATCAGCGAACTGACCCCGCGAGTTCCCTTCTTGGTCATGGCGTCACCATAAGTTCCTGAAGCAAACCACATATTGTTGTTATGGTCAGTTTCTATGGTTTTGATAGAGTTGAAGCCGATACAATCAGCTTTCAGTTTATTCCATCTATCGTTAGTATAGAACAGAAGCCCCTCTCCCCAAGTTGAAGCACAGATAACATTCTCAATCTCCTGAAAGGATGTGATATTGATAGTATCAAGATTTTGATCTCCAATACTCCACGATTGTAGAATTGTGCCTTGAGCAGATAGTTTCATTATTCCTTTATCAAACCCGTTTGTGTAAATCATACTCGCTTCATCCCATAAACCGAAGCTTAGCCATATTTGGTTGTCAGAATCGATAAAAAGAGCTGAGATTGCAGGTTCTATGATGGTATCGAAAACAATCTTGGTCGAAAACTCTATGTTATTCGGAAACCCTTTGACTATCATTAAACCACCTGCTGTTCCAAAAACAAGCAAATCATCTTTCGAAGCGACCTTAGTCACTATAGAGTTGGGGAGAATCGAATTTGCGGTAGTCCATGTATTCCACGCACTCTCAACAAATTGGAGAGAATCTCTGTGGATATATGAGATTCCTGAGTCCGTTGCCATAACAAGATAATCTGAATCAGTAAGAGTTATATCCTGAATGTTATCGCTGATCAACCCGCCGTAGGTTAGCTCATTCGTATATTGGTTAATCAGTAACGGAAAAGATAAATCTTCATAGGTATGATAGACACCCAGACCGGCATCAGTAGCTACATAGACAAAATCATCTATAATAATCTTTGATACTTTATTTGAGGGAAGCCCGAGAAGGTCTGAGTCAATTAGAGTAATTCTGTTATCATCACAGATGTTAATCCCCTTATTATAGACACTAAGCCAAAGTGCACCCGTTGACGGGTCACGAACAATTCGGCGAATATCGTTGGCTGAAAGACCGACAATATTATTGATTGATGCTTCATAAGTAAAAGATGAGGCATCAAACCCGGCACCAAAGCTTTTTAAATAGATATCAACACCACCCCAACTTGCTATAGAAAGACGGTTGTCGGAGTAGTTGAAATCAAATATATGGTTAGTGTTTGTGAAGGTTTCCCAATTATATATACTTGCAAACAGAGGTGTCATTATTGCTATCATCACGAGGATGAGCGTTGAAAAGAACTGCTTCATTTTGTCGACTCCCTTTTTAAAATAGTATAGAGTATTATTAGCAATACACTAATCAATACTACTAAAACCGAAAGCAATATCTTCTTTGAGGAAAAAGAAAACCCCAAGGCAATAAGCCCGAAAAGAAGAGTAAAAAGATAAGCAATATAGGAGATTGTACGATGCGAAAGCCCGTAATTCAATAAGATATGATGGAAATGCTCTTTATCCGCAGTAAAGATACTTCTCTTTTTTCTAACTCTGCGGAAAACAGCAAGTATCGTATCCAGTAATGGAAGTGCCATAACAGTAATCGGTATCATGAGAGTTATGGCAGTAATTCCCTTTAGTTGACCAGTACCGACTGTCGCAATCGAGGCAAGATTGACTCCTATAAACATACTTCCGGTATCGCCCATAAATATCTTTGCCGGATAGAAATTCTCTTTAAGAAATGCTGTACATCCGGCGATAATCAGTAAGGAAAGATACATGACATAGAGATTGTTATATTTCACTCCTACAAAAAAAAGTATGATTGCTGAGACACTACCTATTCCTGCCGCTAAGCCATCGATTCCATCTATTAAATTGATAGAATTAATGATGATTAGATACCAGAATATGGTTACAGGAAAAGACATAAATCCAAGTTGAAATTCAGGACCGAATGGATTTGTGATTTCCATGATTCTGAATCCGGCGAAATAAAGGAAAACAGAAATGATGATTTGATAAAAAAGCTTTGTATATGCTTTAACGCGGAATTTGTCGTCAATTACTCCGAGAATTAATACCCAAAGTCCACATACAGCCAAGGCACTGACTTGATTTTTATAGTCAGAACCTGGATATATAAGCGAAAAGATGAACTGAGCAACAATAATCGGTAAACCAAACGATAATCCACCTGCTGAAGCAATAGCGGTTTTATGTACTTTCCGCTCTTCAGGCATATCAATGATGCCAATCGAATGAGAAATTTTGTTGCTTATTGGTATTAAGAGCAGGGTTAGGATAAATACTCCCGCAAATACCGATAAAAACTCAATCAGATATATATAATTCAAGATACTCCCTAATCATCCTCTCTTCATTAAAGTGTTCAGTAATGAATTTGTGAGCATTTGCTCCCATGAATCCAAGAAGCTTCGGTTCATTAATAAATCGAATAATCAACTCTGCTAATGCGAGGTAGTTCTTGGGTGGAAACAGAAAACCTGTTACACTGTTTACAACTACCTCACGAACCCCAATAATATCTGTTCCAATACAGGCAATACCGGAATAACCAGCTTCACAAAACGATAATGGCAGTGCTTCATACAAAGAACTTAAAATGAATAAGTTACTTTGAGATAGAAGCTCGGGAACATCATCACGCCATCCCAACAGTTTCACATCCTCGCTCATGCCTTTAAAGTCAATATATTGCTGAGCAATGTCTGTTAACTCTCCATCACCCACTAATTTGGCTTCAAACTTATAGCCTTTTACTTTAACTAGATTTAAAGCTTTTAACAAAGTCATGGGGTCCTTTTGTTTATCCAATCTCCCGACAAATATAATTTTTAAGGGAGATAACAATTTTCGCTCAATAAACAGATTATTTTCAAAGGGAATCCCATTGTATATAGTTATTAATTTTTTTGCAGCATACCAGTATGCTTTTCGATACCCGTTATTTACAGAAACCAACTTATCAGCAAACAAAGCCGCAATCATATCCATAAGATAGTAAAGCACTTGTAAATATCTTTTCTCATAAGGATGGAAGGCAACCCCATGAATAGTATGTATTACTTTTTTACAACCTGCTGTTTTTGCAGCTATTCTACCCAACACTCCCATTTTTGATGTGTGAGTATGTACAATATCGAACTTTTCTTTTTTACATAGCCTGAATATCTTTAAGAAAACACTGATATCCGCTAATCCAATCTCACGCTTCAAGCCTTTTATAACATGAACGGTTATTCCCAATTCTCTAGCTCTTTCAATTAATGAGTCTGTACGATTGAAAGGATCTTCGGCACAGATTAAATGGCATTCATATTCATCCGGGTTCAATGCTTTGAAAATACTGAGTGAGATTCTTTGTACACCGGACATAATTGGTAACAACTGAATGTGAGCTATCTTCTTTTTCATCAATTCTCTCTTCTTGATAATCTATCCATTAATAACTGAGCTTGCTCATTTCTTGTATAGCCATACGGTATTCGATATTCAGCAGATTTCTCACTGATTTCACTTAAGAATCTTACAAAGGTTTTTTTTATTCCTTCGATATCCTCCATCTTGCATATATTGTGATGTCCATGTTCTTTTAATATCCCAGCTGCCTCACCATCCTCCGGAATCATAGCAAGAATTGGCTTACATACTCGCAAATATTCGAAGAGTTTTCCCGTTAAAACTCCTTTCCCATTGGGTGTGGCAATGAATAGAAGCAATCCATCAGACTCTTGCATTTGCTTGATTGCTTCATGATGCTCAACCTGAGGTTTTATAACTAGCTGATTGATAATCAAGTTATCCTCAAGCACAGATTTGGCTTCCTTGAAGTAGTTGCCCACGAAATTTATTATAACATTATCAGGTAACAATTTATCGTTAACTAATTCCTCCATCGCTGAAACAAAATACTTGGGAGTTCGATTTCGGTAGAAATTACCGATGT
>JAFGVF010000161.1 GCA_016938155.1 Candidatus Cloacimonadota bacterium | reverse complement strand
TAAATGTAAAAGCAACCGTATCGGCATCAACAAGATATAAAACACTGCAATCAGATGAGGATGTTTTAATCCAGGTTTCGAGAGTATATTCCGTTCCGGTAAATTCAGGAACAAAAGTCCCGAATTCATCTTCAGCTGCATCCAATTCTATACAATAACCGGAAGAAGGTGTTAAGGAAACCGTAACATTGGCTACAGGATTGTTGTTAGGTGTCGTGATTGTACCGGTAATAATCCCGTTTGGCAGTACAAAGCCCGTGTCTTCCAGAATAGCAGAACTTTCATATCCGGCATAAGCAACAACTCCATAAGTGTGTGTTACACCGGGGATTGCTTCATAATCTGAGTATGAGTTGCTTTGTGGAAGAACTGAATTAATCATGATGCCATCTCTATATATTTGGAAACCGTTCAATGGCTGGTAAGTATTTCTGTATTCCCAAGTCATGTAAACATATCCGGGATAGCTGTTATCACCATCACTGGCACTGAAATTTGCAGGAGCCAGTAAACCTTCATACTCGCTAATCCCCATATCAATCCTGTTGTATAAACTAATCTGATGCTGATGTATTCTTGGGTTTCCAAAATAATCGTATGTGGGGAGATTTAGTTGTGATACATCCGGCATACCCCTGTTTATGCAGGGAGAAGTGGATTTCAGTTTATATTTGTTTTCACCTGTGATACTCAGAAACTGCGGGTCTTCATCAATAATCCCGGTACCGGAAATGTAACCCCCTTGAATATCGGAGTAATAGGCGATAAGGCTATTTGACAATGGGTTGTCAGCATTACCCCAAACAATACTGCTGAATAGATAAACTTCTGATTGACTGTCAGCTTCAATTGCCGAGTATGTTCCAATGCTGTTACTTATGGTTAAATTCGAGAGAGTAACATCTGAATTCTCGCAATAAATCCCTCCTCCCGATACAGAAGCCTCATTCCCAAGTAAAAGAGAACCATAGATTTCTGATACACAATCTTTAAAATATATAGCTCCCCCCTGGTCTGCCATGCCACCATTAAACCAGGAGTTTTCAATTCTTAAACCATCATAGCCGTTCACAAAAATGAACCAGCCTTTCTCTACTCCTGACTGAGGCTCATTTCTGGTGAAGGAAGTATTCGCTATTAAGGAAGAGCCTGAGTTTCCCACAAAAACTATTCCTGACTCCGTGGGCGTATTGAAGTATCTTCTGATTGATGCACCGGATGTATTCAGATTGCCGACTACTGTGATACTTACATCTGCATCATAGAGTATTACACTTCTAAATGTAACCGTAGTCCCGACCGGAATCAGAATGTCATGATTTAGGGTTACGGCTTCATTCACCGTTAGGTCATAAGCAATAGTACCGGTATCCTGCTGATATTCATAGGGACCAATATCTATGTTGTTAAAACCCTGATGCAGTAAATAGCCTGTGTCGGCACTGCTGATAAAGATACGGGGATTGCCTGCTAAATCGTAATCTCCGGCAGTAGTTCCCGGCTTTCCTGCGTTAATGCAGGGTGAATAATCCGAAAGAGCATAAGGGTGCCCTCCCGTTCCCAGAAAGAGTGGGTCTTTGTCGTAGCAAAACAGCATAGAGCCAGTATAGCTTTCAGCTCCGCTACCTGCAAATCCATCAAACCCTCCTTCGATTATGCAATACTCAAATGCGGGGTCAGAATCAGTGTTGTAAATATAGATTTGCTCACCGTTTGTAGCGTTATTCCCCCTGATTATACTGTTTCTGATAATGGTGTCTGAGTTGTCGGCAACATAAATACCGCCTCCGTATTCTGCCGTATTATCCAGAATGAGGTTATTGTTCCAATTGTCCATATTCGACTGGGTTATGTAAAGACCCCCGCCGTTATCGGCAACATTTCCGACTACTATATTGTTCTGGAAAAGAGTTTGGAAGAACGCTCCCGTGGAGATATAAACGGCACCTCCCAGAGTCGCCTCATTCCCTTCAAATCGGCAACCACGGATTGTTAACCCTTTTCCACTACTATAGATAGCTCCTCCGTTATCGCCTGCCGTATTATTTTTAAAAGTGCAGTTTTCAATCACGGCAGAACCGGTACCGGTTGTCATACCGGTTTCCAACATATAAATAGCTCCTCCGTGTTCGGAGGCTGTGTTGTATCGGAAAAGTGAGTTTTTTATCTCTGCCGGAGCGTAGGCATCGAATTCTATTACTCCACCATAGGACGGATTTCCATCAAGTCCCGATGCTAATCCATACTCAAAAATGCAGTGTTCAATTGTGTTTGAACCATTGTATAAACTACCATCAAGTCGAATCCCCTTCCAACAACCTCCCGTACCGGTTGCATATCCTGTTGTATCTACCACGGTGAATAAAATACTGTCGGTTTCTGTACCGACGGCATTAAATTCTGCAGAACTAATCATATTGATTCTGAAATCCCCCTGCATCTCCACTGTAACCCCTGGATTAACGGTCAGATTAGAAGATATGGAGAGATCACTCCAAATCTTTGAAACATCGTAATCAAGGGTTAAATCGGAGTAAGTTCCTCCATACCAGTTTACTCCCACAGGCGTAGGTGATGAAGTATATGTTGCTCCATAGATTGTTCCATGATTCGTGCCTGTACTATTGGTCAATATACTTCCATTGGCAGTATTCATGCTATAATATGCCACTAAACCTCCACCTGTCGGAGGAGTATGTATATGCTCCCAGATAACATTTGGATTTGTTGAGTACTCAGTTCTATAGATACTTGAATTCCAAATTCTTACATCGTCTATTTGACCGTCAAAATACCTGCCCCTTTGCTCGTAGTTCTCACCAATGCAGACGGGATAACTATTGGCTGCCAAGGTTGGGGAATTGATTACGAAATCCTCTCTTACGCCATCCACATAAATATAGATGGAAGCACCGTACTTTTCACAAACTATATGATGCCATTCGTTGTCATTGAATTCTGTTGTAGTTGTTACATATACATTGCCTGTTTCAAAACGAATGAAATCTGTGGCGTTGTATCTGTGTACTCTCCATGAGGAATCTCCCTTTGTTACTAAAGCTGCCCATGGAAACAACCAGGAATCAACTTTTACCCAGAACTCCACCGTTAAGTAATTTGTGAAATCATAAGCATTCTCATTGTCAAGTTGTACATAATCACCAAATCCATTAAAATCAAGACAGTTATTGTCCGGGGCAGGGATTGATTTGAGTGTTACCCAACAGATTGCCATTACAAAGATAATAATCCATTTGTAATTTTTCATAGCCTTCTCCTTTCTCTAAAAGATTACAATTATTCCTGTGTTCAGGATTGTTACAGATTTGCCTCTGTTACTTATATCTATTGCAAAAACCAAGCCCAAAGAATATCGTTTTGTTAGTCATTATCTATCATAATGTTAGGTTACTTACACACTTATCCTGTGAACGATTTCGTTCAACCCTTATCGGGAACTAATCTATATTGACAATGAAGTTATTACTTGATATACATTACTTTATGAGAAATGACCCTAATTGAACGCAAACCGAACGATTTCGTTCGCTTCTTAATTCCATTAGTAACTAAACCTGTTGAAACAAAGATGGACATACTGCATACGCTCTGCTGAACTTGTTATTGTCTATGTCATGGATTAACATTGTTTGCTATTCTTAGAATTCCCACAAAATTCTCGTTTTTCTTCCAGTTCTCTCCCTCTACGCCCTACATTAATCTTTAGTCAATTCTTGCTCAATCATTGCTCAACCCTTGCTCAATCATTGCTCAGACGAACAATGATTGAGGAATTATTCAGTCTTGCCCAAGTAAATATTCATGAATTGTTAATGTAGTGCGTAGGCAGTATAAAAAGAGAGGGAAAGTGATTGATTAAGATGTTTTAGAATAAAAGTAGATAAGGATAGTGGCATTTCCACTATCCTTTACCTGGAGGATTTATAAAATAAACGGAGGTACTGCTTTAGTTGTACTCTTCCCAAAATATGGTGAATCTGAAGCATCACTTACCAATATAAGCTGTTCAAGAGAACAACTCTTCGAATTGTCAGCAACTCAGGTGAGTCGCAGTGCACTAAATGCCAGATGAAAGAGAAACCGGAGAAGAAATTTCTTAATGGAATTAATAGTTGGATGAGATGTAAGAAATCTAATTAGTGAATATGGCGATTACATGTTATATTTATCGCTTACATAAAGAAAAAGGGCAGATTTTCATCTGCCCTAATATTATCCCATGCAATTCGGGAGAATTGCGTTACATACTTAAACTATCGAACTAATCTGAATGTCCTTATCTCATAAGGAGTAAATCCCAGATCAACACACCCGGTATTTTCTGCAACAACAGTATCACCTTGCTCCAGCAGATTGGTTTCAATCATCTTCGACCAGATATCATGACACATAAGGGTTACATCTACCGGACGACCACATGTTTCATAGAGTCTGATGATAGTTCCATCTCCGTCTTCGGCAGGTTTAACTGTTTCAATCTTAACCTGAATGGCACCAACAGCATTGTTCTGTTCAATTCTGAAATAACTTCTGTCTTCATAATGCTTGGTACTTCCACGATGTATGATTAAGGGAGAGTTAAGCTCATGAGCTCTCTTAAGCACCTCAGAATGAGCAAAGTCACCCGGATGTGGAAGATAAGCAAAGGTGAATTCATGAACACGCATATCGGCTTCTTTGTCGGGCATTTTGGGACTGCGAAGCAGGGTTAATTCCATTACATTATCACGGATACGATGTCCGTATTTGCAATCATTGAGAATGGCAAAACCATAATCCGTTTCGGAAAGGTCTGCAAACCGATGTGCTGCAGTCTCAAACTTAGCAGCATCCCAGCTGGTATTGTCATGTGTGGGTCGTTTGATATTCCCATACTGAATCTCATAGAGAGCTTCACCGTTATGGATAGCAGTTTCGGCTCTTACTCTCAACATCTTATGAGCCTCTTTCCAATCAACAGTAGTCTTTATGTTCAATTGACGCGAGTTTTCCTTTAATGAGATAATCTGACTGATAGAAGATACACCGATCGAGAATCGGAATCGTACACTTATCATATCCTCTGATTCCATAACCGTATCAGCACCAAGGAATTTAGCCTGTTCCGGCTTAGTCTCAAGATAGAAGTGATTAATGTCCCATGCATCCCAATTATTAGGTTTATCTTCCCATAAAAGGAGCGTATTAGCTCTGCCTTTAAGTGTCTCACGATGGGCTTCGTTATCATAAATGGAGATGATTTCACCTGTTTCGGGGTCAAAATCAACACTAATCTGAGTGTTTTCCAGATTAAAGTCAAAGACTCCTCCCGGCTCAACTTCTCCTTCGGGATAACTCTCCACAAACTCTTTCCTGTCATAAGTTACCGTACCCATAGCAGGAACCTTCACAGGAATCATTTTATTCTCTCTTTCCAAATGAACAAGTTCCTCCCTATCCCAACTAAGAGTATTAATCAGGGTAAGGGTATCGTCACCTTTACCAAAAGCTTTAGTTAATATGGAATCTTTAATTGCCGAGAGTTTAGCAAGATTCTCCTCAGACATTCTGTGGGCATCTTCATAAGCCCAGTGAATGGAAGAACCCGGCAGAATATCGTGGAACTGATTTAAAAGTGTATCCTTCCAGATTTGGTCCATCTTGTCTTTCGGTAAACCGCCCAATACAGCTCCGAGGAATTCAACATCTCGCAGAGTAAGCTCTAACATTCTGTTGTACTTCTTCATCAGTGCCTGAGTAGTGTATGTTCCACGGTGATATTCAAGATAAAGTTCACCCACCCAGACAGGAAGCTTCTCTGCCGGAATAGCGGCTATTTTCTCAAAGAACTCCTCGGCAAAGGCAAACTTGAACTTTGGTGTGCCTTCCAGATCCTGTTGGCGTTTCCCGAATTCAATATGTAGTCGGCCTGGACCTGCTCCACCATCACCGATACCATAAAGATTAAGAAATTCATCCGATACATCGGACTGGGCATAGCGTTTGGTGCTGTCTCTGAGTTGAGAAGGCCAATTGGCAAGGTTGTAGTCATTGGTGGGGAGGAAATGTGTAAGGATTCTCGTTCCGTCTATTCCTTCCCAATTAAAAGTATGATGCGGGAATTTATTGGTTTCATTCCAGGAAATCTTCTGAGTCATGAAATAATCAACTCCACTCTTTTTCAATATCTGAGGTAAGGCAGCAGAATAGCCGAATACATCCGGTAACCAGAGGTTACGGACATCCTTACCGAATTCCTTCATATAAAGAGCTTTGCCGTAGAGGCATTGACGAACGAGGGCTTCCCCACCGCTGATATTCATGTCAGGTTCAACCCACATTGCACCTTGACACTCCCAACGACCCGCTTTAACCGATTTTTGAACCTGCTTGAAAAGCTCGGGATAGTCCTTCTTTACCCATTCATAGAGCTGGGGTTGAGAAGCTCCGAATTTGTATTCCGGGAACTCCTCCATCATGCGAAGTGCAGTAGCAAAGGTTCTCCCCCCTTTGCGTCTCGTTTCTCTAACCGGCCAGAGCCAGGCAAGATCAAGATGAGCATGACCGATAGAGTAAACTGTCAATTCACTTGCATTAGCAGGCTTCGAAAGCAGTTCTTTAGTGATTTCAAGGCATTTATCAATACCTTTCCCGCCTTGCCAAACATTACAGCACTCATTCAGACCATAAAGTATTTTCTGGAAACGGGTTGAATCCTTTTCCAATTGTTCTGCCAGGGCAGTCAGGAATCTTAAATCAAGGTCAAATTGATACTCTTTCTTATTGATACAAACTATCTCAGCCTGCTTGAGATAATAAGTACCGCCCCTTTCGCCGAAGAGGTCATTTGCACCTGCTTCCACAAGCATCTCGATCTCTTCATTTCCCTTTGATTTCGGGAATAAAGGAATCCATGTTTTGCCTATGTGAAGATGATTATCCTGCTTATTGGTTAAGCCTGCATAAGGAACTCCATCTTTGAAGTAGAGACCCTCTGCGGTAATGTCGATTAGAACGCCCACATTCTTACCTTT
>JAFGVF010000160.1 GCA_016938155.1 Candidatus Cloacimonadota bacterium | reverse complement strand
TTTCAATCGGTTAACATTCCTTATAATTACTGACATACATTACATGAAACCCTATTCAAAGGCTTACAGAACAGATTGGATTTGCATTGATTTTCCAGTTCCCACCCATAGGTCTCCCATGGGTCAACCGTGGGTCAACCGTGGCTTCCACGGGAGACCCACGGGAAAGGTACGGTAAACCCATGAGAAGAGATGCCGATTTCCCCGGAATCATACCAATCATCCGCTTCCATTAATTAGATTACCACCTCCTCCTCTCTTCGCTCACTAATCCAATACGAGCACAATTCCGGCAAGACTCCCGCACTAATCCCGCACTAATCCTGCACTGGAGTGCGGGAAAAGTGTCAGAAGAGTCGGGGCTGTGTGGCGACTATTTGCTCTTGTTGGATTAGTGATCGAGAAGCGAAAAATGACACAAGTAAATAAAAGTTTGGATTTTCAAGAAATCGGCAATTTTAAGAGCTATATATAGTAGAGGCACTGGAAAGCAATGGGTTCTCGGAGATCATATCATGTAAACTTGGAAAACGACAGGCTGGAAACAGAAATAATTGAGAATGGAAAGTTGAGAATTGAAAAGGAAACCTTTCAAATGGTCATTAGACCTTTGACAATGGTTGAAGAAAAGACGACAGGCTTGAAGCATGTCGTACTATAGGGCACGCATCCCTGCTTGCATCTTTTGTAGAGCGACACTCCGGGTTGCTTCTTCTCTTCAAACCGCAGGTTTGCGTACCGCAAGAATCACTGCTTGCCCTCTTTTATTCTGCGGGGCTTCATGCAAAGAGGAGAGTTTGCTTTATCGAAAAGAAAGCAATTCATTTTAGGAGGAGATATTCTTCTGCTTCTTTTACTCCGAATTCTCTGTTTTAAAGATAAGTAGAAATTGATATGAACAGGTATATCAACTCAGGGATCTTGTTCGCTTCTTGCTGTGAATCTTAACCCCTCGAACATTAATATTGCAAGTATAGGAAAAAGTTCTTGACTAATAAAATCCATTATCCAATAATTGCTTGTTAAATATATATTTAGGGATGGATAAATATTTATAAAGAGGTGGCAGACTATGAGAAAGACTCATTTATTTCTGCTTTCAGCTTTCTGCATTCTTTTGAATGCCTCTCTGTTCGGGGTTAACAATTCACAGGAAGCCGTTAAGCATATCCAGGTACTTGAATCAACAGCAACACACACTACATTAGAATTTAATCTTCCTGATTTCGAGATTCTGAACGAGGAGATTAATAACATACCGTTCAAACGACTTAACATCCAATGTGATGGGCTGACTCCTGAAGAGGGTTTTCCCGAACTGCCGATTTATTCCACGATGGTGGCTATTCCCTATCACGGTTCCGCATCTCTGGAGATAGTCAATAAACAAACCTATCAGATTGATAACTTCGTACCGGCTCCAGTTCAGCAGGATGTTACCGAAAGTGACAGGACATTTGCATTTAATGCAGATTTCTATAACTCCAATACGATATATCCCTATGAAACTGAGTCTATATCAGAACCGAAGATTATAAGGGATTTCCGGATTGTCAACTTGACTTTCTGTCCCTTTAGCTATAATCCCTCAACCCGTTCACTGGATGTGGCGGAGAGTGTTACTTACCGGATAAACTATTCCAATACTCCAAGTGTAAATGAAATGGAAGCACCAGTTGCATATTCACCAAGCTTTGAACCGGTGTATCAGGCATTAATCTCAAATTATGAGGAAGTGCGTGATCGTACCATTCCTGCAAATAATAAAAGAATATTGATTATCTACGGAGCAAATGATGACCAGAACTATCAAGATAAATTAGCTGAGTTTATCAAATGGAAGAAGCAGAAGGGATATAGAGTTCAGGCTGTTTCCACTGCTGATTGCGGTTCGACAACAGCTGAAGTAAAAACAGCGATTCAGACAGTGTATAACAATTATTTGTCCCAACCGGAATATGTACTCCTTATCGGAGATGTAGGTGGAGCAATGCCGATAGAATGTTGGATGCATAGTAATGGAACACTAGGGGCCGGTGCAAGCGATTATCCCTATACACAACTTGCAGGAGATGATGATTTAGGAGATGTTTACATCGGAAGAATGCCTGTTGAGAATGTAGCTCACTTTCTAACTATGGTAAACAAAGTATTTACTTATGAACGGGACCCGATTGTGCAACCGGATGAATGGTATAACCATATGCTCCTCGCCGGATACTCCAACGCAGCCGGACAATCAGTCATTTATCAGAATAAATTCATGAAGGAAGTAGCGCTGAATGTTAATCCGAATTATACTTTTACTGAGCTTTATGGCACTCCTTCCCCTACGGTAATGCAAGCAACAATTAATCAGGGAGTTGCCTTCTTTGTTTACAGAGGCTGGATAGGAATGAACGGATGGGATCATCCTTGGGATGCTGAGTTCACGAATGGGAACAAGATGCCTCATTGTATAATTAACACCTGTGCAACAGGAAATTTTAATAGTACTGACGCAACAGATGCTATTG
>JAFGVF010000159.1 GCA_016938155.1 Candidatus Cloacimonadota bacterium | reverse complement strand
ATATTATATCCCCTTTAAAGAGAGGATACTCATCATCAAATTGGGAGCTGCGGGTGATGTAATCCGGACAACCCCCATTCTGCATGAGATCCGCAGGGAATATCCCAATGCCCAGATTATCTGGCTGACTCAGTATCCGCTATTTGTCCCAAAGGACTATGTGAATACTATCCTGAAATGGGATTTAAACAGTGTGTTGTGGCTTCAGAGCATGGAATTTGATTTACTCTTCAATCTCGATAAGGACAAGGAAGCTCTTGGACTTGCAACACTTATCAAAGCAAAGCAGAAGAAGGGCTATCTTCCAAATGAATTTGGAAAGTGTATCCCGGCTGATAATGATTCTACCCATAAATGGCGAACAGGTATCTTCGATGATGAGTGTCTGATTAATACTAAAAGTTACCCTCAGGAGATACTGGAGCTGTGCGGTTATAAGTACAACGGACACAAATATATCTTCAATTTAACCGATGGAGAATACCACTTTAAACTACCGAAAGACAAGCCGATAATCGGACTTAATACAGGTTGTGGAACTCGCTGGTTAACCAGACTGTGGGGTGAGAAGAATTGGATTGCTCTATCTGAAATTTTAACCGCAAATGGTTATCTCCCACTCCTTCTGGGTGGACCGGAAGAGGATGAGCTGAACAGCTACATCGAAGCAAACTCCTCTGCTGTGTATCTTGGAACAATGCCCTTAGAGAAATTCTGTCATCTATTTAACCGGATTGACCTATGCGTGACCTCAGTTACCATGGCGATGCATATTGCGATAGGACTGGAGAAACCCATTGTGCTACTCAATAATATCTTTAACAAACATGAGTTTGAGCTTTATGGACTCGGAACCATACTGGAGCCTGAAAAAGAGTGTCTCTGCTGTTACAAGAATAGTTGTCCAAGAGAGTGCATGAGCACTATTAAGCCTGAAACCGTGTTCAATACTATCGTGAATCTTTTGAAGGAATCATGAAGATAGGCTTTCTCGGACCTGCCTATCCGTTACGGGGTGGAATTGCCCAGTTCATTGCCATTCTGGCAGAACTGCTTGGCAAACAGGGACACGATGTTACTATCTATTCCTTTATTAAGCAGTATCCCAAACTGTTATTCCCCGGTCAGGAGCAGGTCGATAAGAGTGCTAAAGTGATTGACCTGAAGATAAAACCGGTACTGACTCCCTATGACCCCTTGACTTTCCCAAAAACCATAAAGACAATTTTGAATGATAAACCGGATCTGGTTATCTTCAAATACTGGATTCCCTTCTTCGCTCCCGCCTTTGGTTTTATCCTTGCCAAACTCAAAAAGAGCGGGATTAAAACCCTCTGTATCTTCGATAATATCGAGTTCCATGAGAAATGGCTCTTTGCCAATGAATTAACGGAATATGTCTTAAGGTCAACTACCGAGTGCATCACGATGTCGGACAGTGTTTACAACTCCCTTACCACTAAGTTTCCCTGGTTTCCTAAGGATAAGATTCACAAACTCAAACACCCGAACTATGATTTCTATCGCGAGAATGAGTTGAAGCCAAAGGATGAGCTTAAGAACCGTCTCCTTTTCTTCGGATATATCAAACCCTATAAGGGGCTGGATATTTTATTGAAGGCAATGCCGGGGATTATCAAGGCAAATCCGCAGCTAAAGTTAACAATTGCCGGAGAAGTGTATGGTGAACCGGAGTTATATACAAAGATTATTGAGGAATTGAAGATAGGGGAGTACATTGATTTCCAGAATAGATTCATAGCTAATGAAGAGGTGGAAAGCTTCTTTCTCAATGCCGATGTCTGCGTATTACCCTACCGAACAGCTACTCAAAGCGGAATAACTCAGTTGGCATTTTCGTTTTGTACCCCCGTTATAGCCACAGATGTGGGCGGATTGAGTGAAATTATTCAGGACAACTATAACGGCTATCTGATTGACGCTGAAAATCCTCGGGCGATTGTGGAGGCAGTGACCCGTTATTATTCTGAGGAAAAATATAGACAGTTTTCTGCCAATATTCATCATCAGCAACAGAATAACGAGTTTAGTTGGGAACCATTCGTCCAAACAATCGAGAAAATATAATGAAAAAGATGCTTCTGATAACCTATTACTTTCCACCTGCAGGCGGACCTGCCGTGCAGAGATGGCTGAGATTTCTTAAATATCTGCCTGCTCATGACTGGCAGATCACGGTGATTACGACCGAAAAAGGTGACTATCCCTTCATAGATGAGAGTCTATTGGCAGAAGTACCACTAAATGTGAAGCTTATCAGAACAAAAACCCCAACCTTTGGTTCTCTCTTTCATCTGTTTACGGGTGGTAAAGAGAAAAGCATCCCTTACGGTTCTCTAAACAGCAATCAAAGCGATGCGATAGGGAAGAAGATGCTTTATTGGGCACGCCTGAATCTGGTTGTGCCTGATGCACGGATGATCTGGAATAAGCATGCTCTTAGAGCAGCTGAACAAGAGCTTAATTCCGATAATTATGATGTGATTGTTACTACAGGACCACCGCACTCTACTCATCTTGTCGGCTTGAAACTCAAGAAGCAGTTCAATATCCCTTGGGTTACCGACTTCAGAGACCCATGGTCAAAGATATTCTACATGCAGTTGGCAAAGCATAGTAGTATGATTACAGTTGCCAACGAACGATTGGAAACAAAGGTTCTTGCTGAAGCAGACCTGAATCTCGTTGTATCTAAACAGATTTCCGAGCAACTACCCGAAGGCAGAAAAGAGATTCTGCCTAATGGATTTGATGCAGACAAATTCGAAAAAATACCCTACCATATATCAACACATTTCCGTATTAAGTTCATTGGTTCCATCACTCAAGGACAGACTCTTGAACCATTCATCCGAGCACTTGAGGAGTTCGTAAAAACTCAGGGTGTTGATGATGTGGAACTGGAATTGACCGGTGATTATGAGAATAGACCCTATCTCGCTGAATTTATTAATTACAAACCCTTCACTCCCCATAAGAATGCCCTGGATAAGATGCGTAATGCCGAATTGCTACTCTTGCCGATTAACACTTATACCGGAAGCAGCGGTATGCTTACAACCAAGCTGTTTGAATACATCGGCTCGGGAACTCCTATCCTATGCTTTGGACCATCAGAAGGAGCAGCCGCTCAAGTGCTTCGTGATTATGGTACCGGAATCACCTGTAGCTATACCAATCATGCTGTGATGCTGAACTATCTGGAGAAGCTTTACACCGCCTGGCATGAGGGAACTCCTATTAGAAACAGCAAGGATACGACTCCTCTGCATTCCTCTTCCCAGACTGCGATTCTTGATAAATTTCTCCGTGAGGTTTTGAAAGACTAACCCCTCATTTTTACATAATACCTTAAAGACGATTTAAAAACCGCGTACTCCCCTCTATTTATCAGTTACAACACCTTATACTCTCCTTATGCTTTTATAAGGAAATTGTTTGGAGAATATAATCAGTTTAGATATTAAATATTGAGAATTATATCGGAGCAGTTTCAGGTTACAAACACCAAATTCTCTACAGAAACAAAGTGATGGGTGCATTCGCTTTATTTAAGAAAAGAAACATCTTGCGTCTGATTGGTATTCAATCACATAATGCAGGTTAAATCCTTTCTTTCTCGATTACCGTAATTTTTATTTGACATAAAATCGGAGGATAAATAGCTTGCATTTACGCATCAAGGATGTGTACATAGAGTGAATAATAAGAGCCATGCGGGGGCGTAGTTCAGTTGGTTAGAACGTCTGCCTGTCACGCAGAAGGTCGCGAGTTCGAGTCCCGTCGCTCCCGCCAGTTTTTAAATTGGTCGCATGCTCTTAAGATAAACCCTTTGGGGGCGTAGTTCAGTTGGTTAGAACGTCTGCCTGTCACGCAGAAGGTCGCGAGTTCGAGTCCCGTCGCTCCCGCCATTTAAGCCTTTTCACGAAAGTGGAAAGGCTTTTTTGCATAATATGGAGTTCTATGGAGTGAATTGACTGTGTCAATTCTCAAAGGGTATGGAGTAAATTGACTGTGTCAATTCCCGCTGACGAAGTCAGCAGAAAAACTTGCATCGGCACAGACGATGCACTCCCAAAGCTAATTCTTGCATCAGCACAGATGATGCACTCCAAACCACTCCAAATCAGAGGTCTTTTTGCTCATTGATTAAAAAAGATGTTTGACATAGCTTGGATTGATTGCAATATTGGTTGTATGGATTTATGGATTTATGTAGAGTAAATTATGGAGTAAATTGACTGTGTCAATTCCCGCTGACGAAGCCAGCAGAAGAGCTTGCATCGGCATAGACGATGCAGTCCAAAGCAAATTTCCGCATCGGCATAGACGATGCACTCCAAACCAAACCAATATAAGGGGCACTAATGTATAAAGAATATAAGCATAATCCTCCACATCTTTTTGTTCCTGATGCTAAGTATTTCATTACAGTCTCGACTCTTGGAAGACATCGATATCTTAAATCAGATTCAACAAAAGATGCAACTCTAGCATATCTTATACAGTCGATACAGCATTTCAATTGGAATTTGGCAGATTGGGTTATTTTAGATAATCATCTTCATTTTATGGCAACTGCTCCTGAAAATGTTAAGACATTGTCTGATTTAATGCACAATCTTACCAGGTTCACTGCTAATTGGTTATCAAGTCATAATATTCCCAGGATTGAGAGCAAATACTTCCATAACTATTGGGACACTTGTATCACTTATGAAAAATCCTACTTCTGTCGATTAAATTATATCTGGAATAATCCGGTGAAACATGGGTATGTAGAAAGTCCTGAGAAATGGATATATGGTAGTTACATTTATCGTTTTAGAGCGGAAGATATAGAATCTCAAGAGATTATGCTGAATTATCCGATTGATAGAGTCCATATAGACGATGACTTTTAGGTTTTATGGAGTGAATTGACTGTGTCAATTCCCGCTGACGAAGTCAGCAGAAAAACTTGCATCAGCACAGACGATGCACTCCCAAAGCAATCCCTGCATCAACACAGATGATGCAATCCAAAGCCAATTTCCGCATCAACACAGATGATGCACTCCAAACACTCCCAAGCTATCAGTGAATGCCTACGCCCCTTTAGGAAGTCTGGTCAAGACGATTTTCCTTCTCTAAGCTAAGTTATCCACCACTTGTGGACAATTCGTTGCCTTCAACGGGTGGCCAACGGGAGGCCTACGGGTTACCAAACCGTCATCTACTCGTCTTGACCAGACTCCCTAAAGGGCAACACTATGACCGTACGTGATTGTAAGATCAAAGAAGAGAAGAATTTCGGAGATTTGGGTACGCGGACATCCCTGTCCGCAATGATGAATCTATTCATGAGCTGATCTTGGTAGGTTTTTATGGAGTTATGGAGTGAATTGACTGTGTCAATTCCTGCTGACGAAGTCGGCAGATAATCTTGCATCAACGCAGATGATGCAGTTCCAAAACTAATTCCTGCATCGGCACAGATGATGCAGTCCAAAACCAATTCCCGCATCGGCACAGACGATGCACTCCAAAGTAAATCCCGCATCAACGCAGATGATGCACTCCTATATCTCCCATATCTCACTGCTTTAATTCCAAATAGTATCCTGTCCCTTTCTTAGTCCTATCCTGGTACATTCCAGGCCTAGAGGGCAGGAATGTACAAAGATAGGGGAAAGCGAATCGTAACTTAGTTTTAGGAATTATTCGAGTGCGATAAGGGGACAGTAAGAAGAGCTTTAACTCCTCAGATTATTCAGGAGTACGGCTAAAGCAGTACTTCCAAGAGTAATATCTATAACATCAAAGGCGAGAAGATAAATACTCTAGTTAGCGATACCCTGGACTCAGGGATTCATACTATTAATTGGCAGGGGACTGACAGCTCGAATCAACGGGTTTCTTCTGGGATTTATTTTTATAAACTGGTATCAAACACACAATCCAGCACGAGGAAAATGATATATTTGTAATAGTTTAGATTTTATACCTTTGCTTCGACTATTATGCCTTTTCACGAAAGTGGAAAGGTTTTTTTGTTGACAAAAAATGTTAAAAAATACACAGGTTGTGGGAGTAGTTATTCGAATGAACACATTACTTGCTAGCGTCATAAAAAATGAGATTAACTGTTTATAGATTTACACACAATGTTGTTTTGTAGAAAAGGTGCATATTATGAAAGAAGAGATACGAAAAATACAAACTTTGCTTGATGACATTCAAAGAAAATCAGAAATGAAACATGGAGAATCGTTTAAAGAATCTTTTGATCTTTTCGAATTGCCAGAGATTGTTGAATCAATCGTTGATTATTTACAACCTCTCTTATTACCCTATGAAGCTGGAATCTATTGGTATTTATTCAGACATTCTATAATTAAGAATGGTAATGAATATATACGTGTTAGTACAAGAGGGTTGGGAAACGTAAAACAAGTGTTAACTTCTAGTTCTGGGCAATCAGAAAGCCTTAGTTATGGTGCAGTTCAAAAAGCATTAAATGGGTTAATTACAAAAGGTGCGATAAAAAAGGTTGGAGATACGAATAGAGATGGAACATTGTATAAATTAGTCTTGCCAGAAGAAATTGAAATCTGCCAAAAAAGAATTGCAGAAGTAAAGATCACTGAGCAACCTTTTGTTGATCCCCATAAAGAATTAGATTATTATAATATCATTGAGAATAGGTTAAGAATATTTGAAAGAGACAATTACAAATGCTACTACTGTGATATGCAATTAACAAGATTTAGTGCGACAATAGACCACATTCAACCTGTTAGTCAAGGAGGTGATAACTCTTATGATAATCTCGTTACATCGTGTTTACAATGCAACTCAAGACGAGGAGCAAAACCTGTTATGAAGGCAATATTAGATGGTGAAAAAAATAGAGAATAGCTACACCATGTAAGGATAATGATTCTTACTACAACCTTATTAACAGATTCCTCTTAATCTCCATAATCCTGCTTTCATTGATCTTAGCTTGTTCAGCGAAACCTCCCCACTTTAGGAATGTAACTATAACTTTATCTATCATTTCATTAGCTTTTCTCTGCTTGATATTGGCTTTATCAGCAAAGGCTATCAAATCTGACCTTTCTATGTTTTCTCGTTTACTATTAACACTCATTTGGTGTTTACTGGTCCATTCACCGGTTGGATTCCAAGCATAGATCATATCGTATGCAGGAGAAAGCTTCCATTCTCCGGTTTTGTTCATCAGGAAGGCTATGTTTTTTACATGGTCATCCCGATTTCTGCCAATGACATTGAAAATAGCCCTTAGTACGAGCTGGTTTAGATCATCCTGGGAAAGCTTTAATCTTTTAGCTACCTGAATCGCCTGTTCGTATGAATAACTTGCAGGTTGCAGATAATCATAGTGAGCCATAGCTCCTAACGACTGCATGTGAAGTTTTTCTCCGTTAATTGTCCTGTCGAATCTCCGGGTCATAAAGTGACTTCGTCCTCCTTCATAGTGGAGTCGGCATTCTGTCATATCAATTCCGGCATCGATAGCCATAAGATGATAAGCATATTCAATTTTCCCATAACCTGATGAATCAATAAAGGTACCGCCTGCTGAATTAGATATACCATCAAATTTCATAATCCAAGGCTCAAACCCGAAATCAACATCAATCTGACCGGATCTGAATTCATTGGTTGTGGGATTCCAGACAAGAATTGCCTTTGCCCTTGCTCCACCGGCTGATGTACCGACTCTTAGGATATCCTCAATTACCTTATGATCATCCACACCGGAAAACACACCCTCCAAAGTTGACCGTTCATTAAGAACTCTGTTCGCTAAATCAACAAGTCTATCTATTTCCAAAGCAGATGAGTCTTTCGATGTATCATGTAAAGATGGTTCAAATTCGAGAGCTCCCATTCCTCGCTTGCCTATGTAACAAAGTCTTTCAACAGGATTGAAACTATCTTTAGTTCTTCCTTCTGAAGCAAGCCAGGCATCAATGATTGCATTTCCAAACTTATCAGGAAGAGAATCCGCCAACATCCCGGGCAAGCCCTTAAATGTCTCTTTTGACAGAACCGGGAAAGAATACGGTGATTTACTTAACGGCATCATCAGAGGTGCTAACCGGATATTGCTTTCAGCAAAATCCGGATCATACTGGAAGACTCCTATCCCTTTATCTTCCAACCATGAGATAGCACCAATAGTGCTTCCCCAAAGATTTACTTTGGCATTACTATCCATTGTTTATCTCCTCTTCTCCCCATACCCAGTTCTTTTTACCATTAGTTGATTGCTTGGATCGAGCTCTTTTACGCTCTCCATTATTATTCTTAACTCGCTCAATTGGTTGTACCGAGGGATCAGGAAGTAGCAGTTCAAGGTTTTGTTGGATATTTAAAGCTGTAAGTACTCTTATGAATGTATTCAGGGAAATACCTTCCCCTTTCTCCATTCTAGTTATAGTCCTTACGGATACTCCGGCTTCATTCGCTAATTCAGATTGCGTTAAATTCCGAGAGAGTCTGATTTGTTCCAATCGAGAACATAGTGCCGACTCGATCTGTTTACAGGATGCTACTGAGAAGTCTATATTATATGACATATATTGCTGTTTATCCTCCTATATTTAACTTAATAAGCAACATATTGCAGATTAGTGGAAAGTGTCAATATAAATCTTTATAAGCAATATATTGCAGATTAAGTGGAGGAAGAAGGGATAAGTGGTAATATGTTGCAGATTGTTTATGCCGAGTACAGTATGTGAGGATGGTAAGGGGATGGGGAATCAAACCTGAGGGTTTGAAGACCAGACTTCGGCAAAGCTACTTCGCGGTAGACAAGCTGGAAGCATGTCTTACATTGGGAACGCAGGCATCCCTGCCTGCATCTTTTCTTTGGTGTTCTTCCCCCGCATTTCAAATTGAAATGCGGGGGAAGGGGAAGAGTGGTGTTTTACCGATTCCACCACTTGAAAGTGGTGGCTATGGGGGTGCTCTTCCAGAGCTTGAAGAGATTGCGGACAGGGATGTCCGCGGTCACAGTCTTGAATAGTCACTAAGGCTTCACAATTCCTATAGAAATCTCGAAGGTAAGTTTTTTTATTGACAAGTATAAAAACAATTTTAGATTAAAGATACTGAATGAAGGAACCATTGGCAAGAATAAAAGGGTCTGAACAAGAGAATGAGGTGAAAAGATGGAAGGCATACAGCAGGAGGCATTAAAACTTCTTTATGAAGTATTTGGGTACAAACAATTCCGTAAATACCAATTAGATATTATTAAGAATCTAATTCAGGGTTTAAATAGTGTTGTGATTATGCCGACCGGTAGTGGCAAATCTCTTTGTTATCAGATACCTGCTCTCATGAAAGATGGTACTGCTATTGTTATCTCACCCCTGATTTCACTCATGAAGAATCAAGTGAACCAACTCCAACAGTTTGGTGTCACGGCTGTTTTCCTGAATAGCTCTCTATCACGAGAGGAGTATTTTCTTACTAAAAACAAGATAAAATCAAACAAAGTCAAACTTCTGTATTTAGCTCCTGAAACTCTCATGTTACCTCATACATTTGATCTTCTCAGTCAGATAGAGATATCGCTGATTGCGGTAGATGAAGCTCATTGTATCTCAGAATGGGGACATGATTTCAGACCTGAATACCGACAAATAGCAGAATTAAGAAGCAAGCTGAATTATCCACCTACAATTGCCCTTACAGCTACAGCTACTCCGCTGGTGCAGGCTGATATTTCCAAAAATCTGCAATTGGGTGAGTTCTCACTATTTAAAACAAGCTTTGACAGACCGAATCTGTTTATAGAAGTAAAGACAAAAACAGACGGGGTTATCCAGGTAATTGACACACTTGAAAGATTCAAGAATCAGTCGGTTATAATATATTGTTTCTCGAGAAACGGAGTTGACCAGCTCTCGGAAAAGCTGAATGCAATCGGCTATAAATCTCTGCCTTATCATGCCGGATTAGATAGTGAAACGAGAAAGAACAATCAAGATAAGTTCATTAATGATGATTTCAATATCATTGTAGCGACAATTGCCTTTGGGATGGGAATAGATAAACCGGATGTGAGATGTGTGATCCATTATGACCTGCCCAAAGATGTTGAGAGCTATTATCAGCAAATAGGGCGTGCCGGACGAGATGGAGAATATGCCTATTGTCTTCTGCTGTTTTCTTACAACGATATTGCCAAGATTAAGTTTCTCCTTAAGGATAAAGAGGAACGGGAAAGGATTGTTGCCTACAACCATTTAGAGGCCATGGAGAATTTTGTGGAAGATGAGAATTGCAGGCGTTCCTTTATCTTAAACTATTTTGGAGAAGAGCATTTAGAGGAAAACTGTGGGACATGCGACAATTGTGTGAAAGAAGTTAAACCTAAAGAGGACTTGACAATCATTGTTCAGAAGTTTCTTTCATGTGTTTACAGGACAAATGAGGTATTTGGAGCTCATTATATCTCAAAAATCCTTCGAGGGTCAAAAGATAAGACAATACTTGAAAGAAAGCATGATGAGCTTTCAACATACGGTATTGGTACAGACCAATCTCTCAAACAATGGCTGTTTGTTTACCGTCAGCTTCTAAGAAACAAAATTGTTGTATTAGATGAGGAATTTGGTAGTGTTAAGCTTACGGATAAAGCTAAAAAAATCCTTAAGAACGAAGAGAAGTTTATGGGGCATCTTATAGAAGAGACGGTGAAATTCACTTCCCAATCAGGTATAACAGAGTATAATGACAAGTTGTTTGAGCTACTCAAAAAAAAGCGAAAAGAGCTGGCTGATGAAAAAGAGATACCTCCCTACACCATTTTTCATGATAAAACTCTCAAAGAGATATCGGCAACATACCCACAATCAGAGGCTCAGCTTATCCAGATAAGTGGAATAGGCAGGGCGAAACTAAATAATTATGGCAGCATGTTACTTGAGATTATTATCCCATTCTGTAAAAAGAATAACTTAGAGTCAAAGCTTAGTGAGCATAACCTTGATTTTATGCAAGTGGAGATAGCTAAAACAACTAGAAGGGAAGCAAGAGCATTTACCGCAGCTAAAATGTACAATCAGGGTTTCTCGGTAGAAGAGATTCAAAAAGAGTTCGGTGTGAAGAGAGAAAGGGTTTTCTATTACTTCAGAGATTTTCTTATGGAGGGGCATGTTATAACCAAATCGTTAGATAGCTTCCTGGAACTGGACAAAGAGGATTGCGACAAAGCCTATAAGCTATTTTCAGAAATGGAAATCCTGAGATTAAAACCGGTGTTTGATTTGTTTGAGGGTAAGTATTCTTACGATCAACTAAGGATCTGCTCCTTGATTTATCTGAATAATCTCAATAAAAAGCAGAACGAAGGGATTGTGTAAGGCTACTCCCATATTACCTTATAAATAGTTTTGACTTTTCGAATTGTAAGGTTATTGTCAACTTCACTGTCACAGCAACTCAGGGGAGTCACTGTACAAAGTAAAGCTTGAGTCCACTCGTGCTATAAGATTGCAGAGTATAAAACACTTGACCTTATAATTTGCCTGGTAATAATCAACAAATGAAGGTTTATTGTTTAGGAGATGTAATGAAAAAGTTATTGTTTTTTCTAATAGTACTTATCGGAGTAGCATTATTAACAGCAGAACCCCCTGCGACTCCACCCTCAAATTACGATGATACTGATGCAGGCACAGAGTCAAATCCTTATCAGATTGACAATCTTGAGAACCTATATTGGTTATCTATCACTCAGGATGTCTGGGGAACTCCTGATTTGTCTTTTTATTTTATTCAAACTGCTGACATTGATGCAAGTGATACTGAGAACTGGGATAATGGAGCTGGTTTTAATCCAATTGGGTTAAAAATTATGGGTGATAATGAAGAATGGGTCTTAACACCTTTTTCCGGTAACTATAATGGTGGATTTCATACTATCTCAAATCTCTATATCAACAGAACGGGTGATCTTGTCCGTGACAAAGGACTGTTCGGTTATATTGACAATGCCCATATAGAAGCTGTGAAGTTAGTAGATAGTGAGATGTATTGCACTATGAACTGTGGTCTTTTAGTCGGTGGGGGAGTTAACTCAACTATTACACTTTGTAGTAGTAGTGGTGTAATAGAAGGAGAATTTTCCTTGGGTGGTTTGATTGGGAATCAAGTAGATAGTGTGATATCTCGTTGCTATTCAGAAGCTACTGTCACTGGTAATGACAGTTGTGGTGGTTTGATGGGATTGATTTTAGATTCAGAAATTTCAAACTGCTATTACTATGGAATTCTCAATTTCTTAGTAGATCATAACGGTGGACTGATAGGGAATTGCTATAATGGGAATCTTATCTCAAATTGCTATGTCGCTGGAGAAATTCAAAATTCAACCGCAGGTGGATTACTTGGCATGATTAATCCAAATTCAAATATCACAAATTGTTTTTGGGATGAAGAATCAACAGGTGCTGAAGACTATACAGAGTATTATTTTGGAGGAACATATTCAAATGTACTTGGTTTGCAGACTATTGAGATGCTGAACCCTGCAACTTACACATCTGCAGGTTGGGATTTTATAAATGTATGGGCGACCGGGCTCATAACAAATTGGGGTTACCCATACCTAATAGAAAACTCACCCGTTGCCAATGAAGAGAATGAGATCAGTCCGATACCTATGTTGAGCACCAATTATCCCAATCCCTTCAGTTCTATGACTACCATCAGCTTTAATCTGAAGCAACGGGAGAAAGTAACCATGTATATTTATAACATCAAAGGTGAGAAGATAAATACTCTGGTAAGCGATACCATGACCTCAGGAAATCATACTGTTAACTGGCAGGGGACTGACAGCTCGAATCGACGGGTTGCCTCTGGAGTATATTTCTATAAACTGGTAACAAAGACACAAACCAGCAACGGGAAAATGATCTATTTGAAATAAGCTGGTTACCTTTATTATGGTTTTTCGAACCAAATTCAAATAAATCATCATGCACTATCAGTGCACTATCACAATAACGACTCAAAACTTATCCGATTCTCCCGAGTCTCTTGGGCGAACCTTGGGCTGGGAGATAAGTGAGTCACCAGTTTCAGAGCTGAAACTCATCAATTTCGGAGAATTATTGTGATAGTGCCTTGTAATAGCATAGAATATGCATGAAAATTGCTGAAATTTCCATTTTATTCAGCGGGAGTTCATAGCGGAGCAGGGACTTCCGTGTTTTTTTTGTAGAGCAGTGCCTTGCTTGTCAGGGCGTAGCCTTTGGCGAAGACTGGTGCCTGCCCAAAGCGGGTACCCACAAGGGGCACCCGTACCGACTTGTGTCGCAAGCTGGTAGCGTGCGGTATGATTGCTAACTCTAGATTGCAATTTAAGCCGACCATTTCAAAGGTCTGCGTTGGGACATTTCCCTTAACTCCTACTTTTGAGTAGGGGGACTTATGGTCATAAACAGCCTATTTAACTGCTTCAGCAGTTTCTACAGGAGCCAAAAAACCGCTGAAGAGGTTATGATAATATATCCGGATTTACAGCCACCAACTGAAGTTGGTGTTTAGGGGAGGTGTGTCATCAGTTCTTGTCAAAGCCCGGTCAATGTATGAGTGCTCTTTCTAAGGACGTCCGCTATCGCTTCAACCTTCGTTAAAGCTACGGCTCGATAAACCTGCAAACTCCCTTGAGTTTTTCCCCTAATTCTAGTTCCCAAGCCCCAGCTTGGGAACGAATAAAACCACTGTGCGAAGTAGGTATATAAAGTTGAATATTTTCCTGCCATGAAAAAAGCCTTCCCGCATCAGCAGGAAGGCTATAAACGATTTATGATAAATTTCTACATTAATCCCAATCGGGAAATGACATCCAATCTCCACAATAGTGCCAGAGCTACCGCTATCAGTAGCAGGATCATAATGATAACAGAAATCGGATTTCTCTTTTTCTTGAATGGGTCATGCAGGTTCAGTTTGGAATTCTTAGGCAGCTTTGCCAGATGAGTTAGGGATGTTCCAAATGGGATATTGATGGTTGCTTTGGCGTTTATCGCCCAGCCGTTCGCGTCAAGGATAGGGGCAAGGTTGCGTTTGCGTAGTTTCATCCATGCCATAAACATGGAAGGAAGGGAAATCAAAAGCATTATACCGATCAACACTAAAGGTATTTTCCACCAGACAAGGGCTAAAAATCCTCCAATGAGAGAGGCGAGAGCAGTACCGATTGCTCCAACTGCCAATCCTATGGCTGCGAATATACCCGCAAATTTTGCGATGTCGAATGGTGCCGGTTTGCCGGCAGCTACTCCTGCTGCTGAGGCACTGTCCACCTTCGCTTCCTGGGCGGATGCCATCTTCTCCATCTGCTTGGATATCAACTTACCGAGTTTACGATAAGGTGACCAGAAAGCCTGTCTGATGCTGATAGGATTATCGACAATTTTTACGACAGTTGCATCCCAATCCAGTCCTTTATTATCATAGAAAATTGCATTTCGTCCAAGCTCAAGTGCATCCACATCACCATCAGTGAATGCTGCTACAATTGTCATCTTCTCATTTTTTACTTTAGAAACACAATCAAAATATACCAGGCAGATTCCACTCGAGGCAGCCATTTTTGCTTGTTTGCCCATATCGGAGACCTTGATACACAACTCACAACTGCGTTGGTCGAAATAGAGGGTTCCGGCTTGGAAGATAGCATTTTTATCAGGTGAATAGAAATCTGTGAAGGTCACAAAATTATTCAGAAGCGTATAAATGTGGCAGTAGAATCTGACCAGTTTCTCTACTGTAAAAACACTATTAGCTTTGGTTTCTTCAGCCTTATCCAGTTGAATCAGAGATAGAAGCCGTTCTTTCTCATCGGATGCCAGAAACTCTCTTACTTCTTCGATTCCACCTAATACCCCGGCACTACTGAACTCGGCTTTCCAGGCATTATAGGCTGCAAATTTATCTGTTAAGGATTTCCATTCATCTTCGGTAATGCTTTCAACCGGTTTTGCCGAAATCTCTTCCATCAGGGTTTGCAGTTTCCCTAATTTTCCAGCCCAGGCGGGATTTATAGGGGAGATGAACGATAAGGGCTTATTCGCTTCAATCTTAGCGAGTGGGAATTCGGCAATAGTCTCAAGTCGGGTGGATACATCCTGTTTACTTATACTTGTAAATTCCTCTGTAAGTGTATTCAAAATCACAGCCGATTGAGGGTCAAACTCAGCCAGGCGACAACGGAGAAAATAGTCATTAATCTTAGATTTGAGGGCCGAGAATAGATTGAAAGCATCCTCTGTTTTATCACCGAATGGAAGAATAGTCTCTTTATCAGTTTCTGCCTTATCCAGCCAGGCGGAATAAGTTGTGCAAAGTGCAATATAATTGTTAAGTTCAGCTTCAGATATACCGGCTTTACCGTTTCTATCCTGAACAGAACCAACTGCTGTTATAATCTTTCCGACTAAACCTTTGAGCTTTTCATCATCGGTTGAAATGTCTGTGATGACACCATCACCATTGAACTTTGTATTGGCAAAGATAGCAATAGAGTCAGAAACATCAGCAATGCTAAGCTCTGCTGCATCCGGTTTACCGAGATTTATAAGAATCTGTTTGGCAGCCTCAAAAAGGGTTTTGCCCTCAGGTGTACTTTGTTTAATAGCTGAGAGTGGCATTGACTTTTTGCGACTAATCAAATCGTCAGCATTATTTATCAAGGGTAAAAGCCATTTCACGGCAGCCAGAATTTCCGGTACCCTGATCTTGCCGTCATTGTCTGTATCAATGAGGTTAAGAGTCTGACTATCAATTTCTAATCCATTAACCGGACAACTCAAGGCTGTCCACAATTTCTGATCCAGACTATCAAGATGAAGTAAATCCTCACCACTTGTAAGATTTACGCGATTTATTCCACCAACTCGTGAAAATTGCCAAACATGATTATTCCCCATGTCTCATACCTCCTGAAGTACAATAATTTTTTACATTACATAATATATGCAACAGTATTGTTAATGTCAAGTTTAATGAATATTTACTATCCAGTTATCAGAAGGAGTTTATAACGAAGCAGGGGGTCGTTGCACTGTTTTCAATAGAGACACTGAATTGAGCGTTTCCAGGAAATGAAATTTGGTTACTTATGGTTCATCGGAAAATATGTGGATACAGAAACAAAAGCACCATCAGTGAATTTGCATTTTTTACGCCTGATTCGGTAGTCCCTCTCGAATCCTATATCCAGAGAAAATGCAGATAGACACAGCTTCACACCCAGACCGGGAGAAATTTCAAACCAGGGATTTCTCATCCAGATATAATAATTTGTGTTATTTTTGGCAAATAAAGCAAGTTTCAATGATTGCTTTGATTTTGTATTAAATTCGAAATCAGGCTTGCCATTGAGATAAAAATTATGTGACGAGTTAGTCAGCCAAATTGGTAGGTAGCCATAAGTAGCCTTCAAATCATTAGGAAGGAAGGCAGTAAATAGCAGAATTCCCGTTGCATCGATAAATGAGAATATAGAGAAATTGAAAATATTGTCGTTATATTTATCATGAACAACCCATGGGAAACTTCCTAATTCCATGTCAATGATGTAGTTATTAGTCATGGGCATATTCATTCCAAGTGAGAGTCTTTGATTCTGATGATAATCGATTTGATACTTATACAGCATTACTCTACTATTCAGAAAATCCTCTCTTCGGTTGGTTTCAATACTCCTCTCCTGTGCAAGTAGCATTGTAAAAGCAAGAGTTAACAGCACTATCACGATAAGCGGCTTTATTTGTAAGTCAATTTTCATAAAGTAATCTCCTATAAGTCTATCAACAGTTAATTAAGTATTATTGGCAAAATTTAGTCAATATACTTTTTTAGATTAATATTGTTATGGGTATTGAGACAGTTCAAGCTTAGCACTGATTTCATTTCCGGTTT
>JAFGVF010000158.1 GCA_016938155.1 Candidatus Cloacimonadota bacterium | reverse complement strand
GTACCATTTCAAAGGTCTAAGGACCATTGTATATTGACACCCAGTTAATAGATAAAATGATAAGATAAAGAAAATGGAAGGGATAAAGCTTGTTCGACCATAGGATTAAGGATCCGTTTCAAATGTTAAGCCCCCTTCCACTTAAGTCTGAATAGTACATTAGGTTTTCAAACCTGGATAATAAACAATGGTAGACTTAATTTTCTTTAAAAAATTAGTAAAGGAAAAAGTTATGATTTACAAGAAATGGATTGGAATTGATGTCTCTAAGGATAAGTTAGATATCTCTCTTTTTGATGGAGTTTCTCACAATATATTCCAGATACAAAATGATCGAAAATCTATTAGTAAGTATTTCATCAAGCTTAAGAGTAAATCAGATTATCATGTCACGATGGAGGCAACAGGTGTTTATCATAGAATCTTATTTGCAACATTAGTAACACTAGAATTTGATTGCTCAGTAGTAAATCCCTATCGAATCAAAAAGTTCTCTGAGATGAAAATGATAAGAGCTAAAACCGATTCTGTAGATGCAAGAATTATTGCTGAATATGGATATGAACAGAAACCTTCTTTGAGTAAGTTGCCTTCTAATTGCCAGATGGAGATTATAACCATATTTAATGCAGTTGAATCATATCAAAAGCTTGTCAGTTCAATGAAGTGTCAGCTATTAGCTCTTCAAGCTTGTGAAAGTAGTGTAACGATTGTTTTAAAATCTTACAGGAAAACTATTAAAGATTACCTTAAAATAATTGAGAGACTTGAGAATCGAATAGAAGAAATTATTCTTGAGAACTATGAAGAAGTCTATAACCGATTGTTAGATATCCCAGGAGTTGGGCCCAAGAATGCTTCATTAATTTTGGGATACTTTGGTAAGTTTGAAGACTTTGATTCTACTAAGCAAGTCGTCTCCTTTGTTGGTCTGAATCCACATCCTAAGATATCAGGTACTAGTGTAAGAGGGAGGTCAAATATATCTAAAAAAGGGAATCCATTATTCAGAAAAATGCTATACCTTGGAGCATTAACAGCAAAACAATACAATCCTGATTGCAGGCAGCTTTATGAACGATTATTAGCAAAGGGGATGAGCAAGGTTAAAGCCCAGATAGCAGTATCACATAAACTACTAAGACAAATATTTGCTATAGTTAAATACGATAGAGTGTGGGTCTCATGTTACAGAAAAAGTGTTTGACATGAAGTATAGTACATTTGAAAGGTCGTAAGTGAAACCCAAAAGAACAATCCGGATAAAAGAAGAAGCTCCCAAAGAATCGGGAGCTTCTTTATTATAGTCAGGTGATTATTACCTATTCATCTCCAACCTTTAGTTTCTGGTTAGGATAGATTAAATCAGGATTTTTAATCACATCTTTATTGTTCTCATATAACTTACGCCATTTGAATGGATCACCGTAAATTTCAGGCTTTTTAGAGATTCCCCAGAGTGTGTCACCTTTCTTGACTGTATAGAATCCTTTGAAAATACCCCTGATAGTCAATTCCTGTTTCGGATAAATCAGGTCAGGGTCTTTTATCTGGTCTCTATTCAATTCATAGATTGTTTTCCACTTATAAGGATCGTTATAGCACTCAGGCATCTTAGCAATCTTCCAGAGCGAATCACCCGGCTTAACGATGTACTTATCAATCAGTTGAATCTCTTCAGGCTCTTCAACTACAATTACTTCTTCCACAACCGGTTCAGCTTCAGTCTTCTCGATAACTTCAACAACTACATCCTGAGCTTTGTCTTTTGAAGCCAGAGAATCGGCATCAACAGAATCCACTTGAGCAATCCAGGTTGGAAGTGTGTAATTGAAGACAATCCGTTTGTTGATTGGCTTACCGTTAACTGCACGGGTTGAAATATCAAAGATATTCTTACCCTCTTTTAACTGCACAGGAACAGAGAATTCTTTCTTACTGTACTCACTTAGTTTGCCGGCAAGCAACTGCGTTTCGTCGTTAAGATTAGCCTTGATGAAATAGAGTCTGTCAGCGTCCTCTACACCGAAATCGATGCGAACAGAATCAACCTCTGTATCTACGATGTCAGCTCCTTCAAACTCATTATAAACTGCAATTACAGGATATTCTTTAACCAATTCATAGGTAACCTGAACCCCGTAGTTTGTTCCGACTAATTCCTTTTCCAGGAAGTAATCATACTTTACATCAAAGGTCCAGTAGTTGAATGTATGGAAAGATGGTATAAAGGATACCTTTTCCTGACTAACAGCTGTCTTAAACTTAAACCAGGGAGCAGGAACACTGAAAGAGAAATCAAGCCCGAAATAGTGTTCATTATCCTCGAGATGATAACTTGCCCCCAGCATGAAGTTTTTATTGATTGTCCAGCGGAGATATGAGTCAGCCATTAATGGCAACTTGTCTTCCCCGTTATTCATGGAAATATCCGGTTGATTAAGGTAATAAGCCCCACCACCGAACTCCAGTTTCTTCTTGATTAGAGTAGAATGGAAACTTGCACCGACAGTCGGAGCAAAGATGCTTTCATCGGCGATGTCTTCAGGTGTATTAAAGATTAAACCACCGGAATCATACGCACGGTTGATAAATCCACCAGATAGAGCAATTGCAAGCCTCTTCCTGAAGTTAAACCCAAGTGAGAGGTTACCGAATGTCTCACGATAAACATCATCCATTTTGGTAGTAGCATCCAATTCCAAACCAAGATTACCATAGATATGAGGTTTTGCAACCATAAGTCCGAAGTTATCAAAACCACCATCGAACTCCTGATACTCTTTATTGTAATATGAGGAGAACTTGAAATACTTCCCGAACATCTCTTCGGCAGGAACAAAGTTATCAAACGCCATGGCAAGAACGGAAACAGCAAGGAGTATAGTTATTATTATTATCTTTTTCATGTTGTACTCCTTACTTTACCAAATAGATTTTGCCGCGTTGATAACGATCACCCGCTTTCTCTACAACATAGAGATACGGACCACTATTACATTCATCTCCCGAATCATCCTCTCCGTTCCAAACTAATGGTGCGTTGGAGCGACCGGTGATTTCTTTCATCTTACGACCTTTTAGATTAAAGATAGTCATTTTAACATTATCATTGGTATCAGAGATAACCTTGAAGTTGAAGGTATCGTTCTTGCCGTCTCCATTCGGAGTAAATGCATTCGGTTCAGACTCCATTGTTGTACCCGATAAAGCTACCGAAACAACAGGATTGTTTTCGTCAGTACTGTTGAAAACAAGATTACCATTGTAAGTAAAGTCTGACTGTGTCGGAGCAAATCTTACCTGGATAGTCAAGATTCCGGACGGAACAATTGTCAGATTACTGAGAACTGTTTCCCAATCTGTATCCCCTGATTCTCGAATCTCGTATCCGGGTGGAGCATTAACCGAATTAATAAGCAATTCCTTATTCCCTATATTGGAAACTCCGATATCATAAGGTGCTGAATGATCCTTAGTGTATATTAAACCAAAGTCATGAGCAACGGTATCCACACTGATGATTGCATCAAGTTGCTTGATGATAGCTCTAACCATTGCTTCTCCGGTTAATAAAGGATTCCATACATTGGCAACCTTCCTGAAAGTATTACCATTTGTACTGGTATCAAGTCCAATTCCCCAAGGATCAGAAGAACCAAGGATTCGAATATAGAAATTGTCACCGAAGAATGACGGTTGAATAGCAGAAGGAATAGCAAGGAAGTTCCAGCCAAGGTTAATGCTTGCTGCAGGATATGTAACTGTCAAACCTGCAACTTCATTATCGGGCAGGATACCGGAATCTGAGAATTCAACAACTAAGTCATCAGTTGATAAGTCAGTAATAAAAACTGCTGCCTTGGTGACGACAAACTCAGATCTGTGCACAAGGTCAAACCTGACACCCAACTGAGTATCTGCAACAACCGGTTGTGCATCTTCATCACTTCCATCATCATTACTGATTTCATCCTCTCCAGCCTCAAGAGTATAAACTGATGAGATTGATGAGAAAGCTGTTTCTCCCTGCCATACTACTGCATCAAGAAGAGCAGAAACTTTATAGAAATATGTCATTCCTTCGTCAGGAACAGAATAGTTGTATTGGAACACATCACTATTCACGGTTTCAAGAATGGAATAAACACCATTATAGGAATCTGATATATATATCCGATAATTTGTAATCCAGGCAGTTGTTGGGGGTGCAGTCCATCTCAGGTTGATTGTATCAACTGCAAGAGGGGCGGCATCCATGCTTTGAGGTCCGAATACTTCATTTACTGCTCTGAGGGTGAATGTCTCCTGATCTGAGCCTGCAATATTGTTGCCCGTTACAGTAATTGAATAAACTCCCATCTGGTCAATCTGTGGGAACCAGGTAATCATTCCGTTTGCATCAATAGTCATTCCGGTGGGAGTACCGGTAAGTACAAAGGCGATATCAGGGTAGGCATAGAAATCAACCTGATAATTAAACGGTCCGTTCATGCTGTTAATATATAGCTGGTCAGCTATAGGTTCAATCACCGGTAAATCAGATACATTATTAACTGTAACTATGAATTCATCTGTAACCTGTTCATTCTCGCTATCTGTTGCTGTAAGCTGAATTGTTTCAGTTCCATACCAGTTCAGAGTCGGTTCAAGTACTAAGACTGTTCCGTTAAGAGAAACACTTATATTTGCCGGATTGCTCCAAGAGTAAGTTAATACATCACCATAAGGGAGATCAACATCATCAAACACGGTTGTAACATCGATATGCGTATCTATTGTATTTTCATCCATGTTGAAATCGGCAATTGGTGTAACAATCACAGGTGCGTCATTAACAGCTGTAATCGTGATGGGAACATCTACTGAAACTTCTGACCTTATACTTCTTGCACCGGAAGTAATTCGATTACCATCAGAAGCAGTTATCGTAATTGTACCTGTTCCGCTGTAATCATGTCGTGCAACGATAACTAAATCAGAATCATCCCATTTGAAATCAAAGAATAAAGGATTGGGTGCAATGACTTCATAGGTTAAGTTATCGTTGATGTCATCATCGGCAAAATGCTCGTTCCAATGAATAAGATACATATCATCGAAGTCCTCTTGCAGTACAATCGGATCAATGGGATTAAACACATATGGAGCATCATTAACATTGAGTACTGTAATAGTGAATTGTTGTTCAACCGGGTTTGCTATTACTCCGTCATCTAACTGAAGAGTTACATTCCAATCTCCAACTTCATCATTTGTTGGTGTACCACTCAGGATTGCAGTTTCTTCTCCTGCAGTATAAGCAAGCGTTAACCATCCAGGCAGGGCAACCGTAGTAATATTCAAAGTATTCCAGGCATTAGCATCACTTACCGCTATATCATAATGATAAAGCTCATCTTCTGTTGCTGTGAGTATAGGAGTAGAATCAAACTGTGGTAGATAGTTGTCTTCCCACACATTGATATGAATCTGCTGATTGATATTAACAGTACCATCAGTTGCTCTTAAGGTAAAGTCATACATTCCATAATCCAAACTAACAGGTGTACCTGAGAAATCAGCTGTTCTGTCTGCATTATCTGTGAATGTAAGCCATGCCGGTAAGGAACCGATGATGCTGAAAGATATTGAATCTGTCGAGTCAAGATCGGATACAATTGCCTGATATGTATAGTTTTCATCCACCGTTGCCAATGTGTCATTGGTTGTTGTAAACACCGGCAGGTCATTAATCGGATTGATTGTCAGAACGAAAGCATCACTGACCTGATTTCTTGTAATCTGATCTGAAGCAGTTACTGTTATGGTTGTACTTCCATACCAGTTAGCTACCGGGCTTACAAGCAGGTTCGTTGTGTTTATCTGTGTTATCACTTCTCCGGCGGTTGAGACGACACTATAAACAAGGGCATCATTATCAGGGTCAGAGAAATGAAGTGTTAAATCTATAGAGAACGGAGTGAAATCTTCATCAACTGCCATATCATCTAAAGCTAAGATTACAACCGGTGTGTCATTAATGTTGTTCACTGTAATAGTAAAGTTTTGCAATACAGGTGCAGTAATATTATCTGTTAAAGATAACTGAACATTGTGGACACCTACTTCATCATTTGTAGGAGTTCCGGTCAACAGAGCTGTTCCGTTTCCATTGTCAGCAAAAGTTAACCAAGCCGGAAGAACAGGTGCAGAAATGATGAGAGTAGCCCAGTCGTTAGCATCTGTAGCAGTGATATTATATGTATAGACAACATCCTGGTCAACTTGAGTAACAGGGGCAGAAGTAAACTGAGGAGTTGCATTATCTTCATAAACATTGATATGAATATCCTGACTGATATTAACAGTACCATCTGTTGCTGTTAGAATGAAATCATATACGCCATAATCTGAACTTGCCGGAATACCTGCAAAATCGACTGTTCTATCTAAGTTAGGAGTATATGTCAACCAAGCTGGGACTGTCCCGGTTACTCCAAAGGTAATTGTATCTAAAGGATCAGCATCAGTAACAACTGCATGATATGTGTAGTTAGTTCCGACAACAGCAGTAGTGTCATTGGTTGTTGTAAAAATAAGAGCATCATTTACCGGTGTTACAATAACATCAAATGTATCGGATACACTTATTCTGTTGAGCATATCATCTGCAGTTACTGTAACAGATGATGTTCCATACCAATCAGAAACTGATGTAATTGTCAGCATATTGACTGATAAAGAGACATTAATCTCATCACTATTACTTGTATAAGAATAGCTTAAGGGATTTCCATCCATATCAAAAAAGTGCTGATTTAGGTCAATCTCGATTGGAGTGACAAAATCCTCTGCAACTGTCAGGTCAGGAATAGGAGTAGAAACAACAGGTCCGTCATTAGTATTGACTACCTGTATATTAAACTGCTGATTAATTGGAATTGATACGCCATCACTGACTCTCAAAGTAACAGGATGTGTTCCGACTTCAGCATTGGTTGGTGTTCCAGTCAATAAACCTGTTCCATCACCATTATCAGTAAAAGCTAACCATGCAGGTAATAATGGACTGGTTAAAGTTAATGTAGCCCAAGTATTGAAGTCAGTTGTTACAACATTATATATATAAAGATTATCTTGAAGTACTGTCAGAACCGGTGAACTGACAAAGCTTGGTGAATAATTAAACTGATTTACAGTTATAGTGTAACTTTGCTCAAGAATAGGTGCAATTCCGTCTGAAACACCCAGTGTAACAGGATTAGCTCCAATGTTATTCCCATCAGGTGTCCCTTCAATGTGAGCTGTACCGTTTCCGTTATTGGTAAATGTCAACCATGCCGGCAGTACAGGTGCAGTAATTGATAATAACGCACTGTCGTTGTCATGAGTTGTGATATCGAATTGATAAAGTGCACCTTCATTGATAGTGATATCACTCGGGAATACTGTGAAGAAAGGTTGGTCATTAACCGCTGCAACATTTATAACAAAAGTCTGAGTCACCGGAATAGCAATCTGACCATCAGTAAGACTTATCGTGACATTATTCAGCCCGGTATCCGAATCATCTGGCGTTCCCTGTAGAGTTGCTGTTCCATTTCCATGGTCTGTTAATGTCAACCAACTTGGAAGTGTTGGAGCATTAACAGTCAGAACGGCCCAGGTATTCTGGTCAGAAGTTGTGATATTATATATATAAGGGATATCTTCAGTCGCCGTAGTGACTGGTATAGAAGTAAACATCGGGTCATAGTTATATGGGTCCACAGTTACACTGAATGGCTGTTCTGTGGGTTGAGCAACATTACCATCATCAACAAACAATGTAATGTTATAAACTCCTAAAGCAGTTCCGTCGGGAGTTCCGCTTAGAACCGCTGTTCCGTCCCCATTATCTACAAGAGTCATCCAAACAG
Source organism: Candidatus Cloacimonadota bacterium (assembly GCA_016938155.1). Lineage (GTDB taxonomy): Bacteria > Cloacimonadota > Cloacimonadia > Cloacimonadales > JAFGVF01 > Zophobacter. Next base: position 550 of record JAFGVF010000158.1, on the reverse strand, counting down.
GGATGTTACTTCCGGAAATCACTAAAACATCGCCGTTATCCACATCAGAGGTAGTTACATTATAAGTATAAAGGAAACCTTCATCAACCTGCGTAACCGGAATAGATGTAAAAAGCGGGGCATCATTAGTATTTTGCACATTTATAGTGAAGCTCTGTTGTACGGGAGCAGCAACACCATCAGTAACTTCCAGAACAACAGGATTAGCACCCACATTCTGATTCCGTGGTGTGCCCTCGAGCAGAGCTGATCCATCACCATTATCTGTCAATACAAGCCAACCCGGAAGAGTTGGTGCAGAAACGGAAAGAGTAGCCCAGAAATTTGCATCAGCCGAAACAAACAGATATTGATACAGCTGATCTTCAATGGCATTTAGGACAGGTGCGGATGTAATAACAGGAGCAGTATTCTGATCATAAACATTAATTGTAAACACCTGTTGAATATTAGTAGTTATCACCCCATCTGTGGCTTCAAGAATGACATCATGAGCACCTAAATCTGCAGCAGAAGGTGTGCCACTTAACAAAGCAGTACCATCTCCATT
>JAFGVF010000157.1 GCA_016938155.1 Candidatus Cloacimonadota bacterium | reverse complement strand
CAAGGTAATAGAGGTTATCCTCATCCTTTGCCTTAAACTTCACGAATACGGACGGATCATTCACATCCTTGTATCCCTGAGCCACTTCATGTGATGAGAGCGGGGTTCCGCAACTCGGGCAATATGGCACAATCTTGTGACCTTTATAGATTAAGTCCTTCTTAAAGAACTCATTCAATATCCACCAAAGTGTCTCGATATAGTTGTTTTCAAGCGTGATGTAGGGGTGGTCAAGATCAATCCAATACCCCATCTTTTCCGTCATCTTACGCCAGAGTCCTTCATAGGTAAACACAGACTCCCGGCATTTCTTGTTAAACTCGGCAAGTCCATATTCCTCAATCTCTTTCTTATCGCTGAGACCGAGCTGTTTCTCAACCTCAATTTCAACCGGCAGACCATGGGTATCCCATCCCGCCTTGCGTTTTACCTGAAATCCTTTCATGGTTTTGTAACGGCACACCGAATCCTTCAGTGTTCTCGCCATTACATGATGGATTCCCGGCTTACCATTGGCAGTCGGTGGTCCTTCAAAGAACACGAATCTGGGAGCTCCTTCCCGGAGATCCTCACTTTTTTGAGCAAGGTCATGTTCCTTCCAATAAGCCTGTACTCTTCCTTCGAGAAGAGACGCAGCCTCTTTTATATCAATTACTTTATACATCTATAAAACTCCGTTATTTGTTGTTCTTCCTGCGCATCGCACGGTTCAACTTTGTAACATCTATCTCTTCTTCCGTCTCGGAAGCCTCTTCAAACAAATCACTGAACTCCTCTTTGAGTTCCGGTACTTCAGCTACATAATCCTTCCAATCTTCCATTGCCTTATCCAAATCCACACACTTCGGACAAAGGATAAGCAGATTCTCTTCCGTCGTACCAATATAGCCTCTGTCGTAACATTCGCCACAGCTTTTCTTCCGGCGATTCGACAGAGCTATCTCCTTGGCTTTTGCCAGTTGTTCGTCATTCAATTTAAACATTATTCCTCCAACGATTAACAGTAAATGCTACGCATTAATCTGCTTAGTTTACAAACTTTAAAAACTAATTATTTTGAAAAGGAATTTTTAATGAGTGAGTGGAATTAGTAGGAAATGTATCAACTGCACCATAGCAAACAAAGTGAGTTTGGAGCAGAGACAATTAACTTCAACAAATCCCCGATAACAATCTTATGTCTCATTGCTCTTCTTCTTGCCCCACACTCGTAAACTCACTGTGGTGCAAGAATTGAATCCTCTTTTTTCATTTTGGGCAATCTCTATGTCCTCTTCATCAAAGGGCAATTTTCCCACTGCTCTGCCACTGTGCACTCACTGTCCACCCACTGTTTCAGTGCGTGCACAGTGGGAGAGCAGTGAGTGAGCAGTGAGAAAACAGTGAGGAGATGAATAGGTAGTAGAAAGATGATAATTGCACCCCTGAATGTCCGAAACTCAGCATTATTTCCACTGTAGATTGATAAAAGCGTGTCGTGCTAAGAGTTTTGATTGAATCAATATCAATCGGAAAAGTGGGTAAGTTATTGAAAAATGCACTGCGTAGGCTTGTAAGATTAACTATTATGAAAAAAGCCGTATTCAAATGAACACGGCTTTGGTTTATTATAATTGATATGTCTTATTTTTCGCCGATACAGGAAGAATCGCAACCGCCTTTGGCTTTGCAATCATCGCACATCTCACCTGTTGTTTCGAGTGTGCACTCACTTCTGCTGTGTTCGGCAGGAGTTGATTGTTCTTCAAGGCATTCTTCGTCGCATCCACCCTTTGCTATGCAGTCATCACACATCTCGCCGGTTGTTTGAAGTGGACAAACCTTCTGAACAGGATGACTTGCTTTCCACTCAGAAGAGATTGTAAAGTTCTCATTAATGGGTGAATATGTAGATTCGATAATTGGAGAGTACGCAACAATAAGTCCGGCGAAAACGATACTGACCATACTCATGAGCTTGATTAGGATATTAATTGAAGGTCCGGCTGTGTCTTTAAAGGGATCGCCAACAGTATCTCCAACGACGGTAGCTTTATGTACTTCAGAACCTTTTCCGCCATAATTTCCTGCTTCTACAAACTTCTTGGCATTATCCCAAGCTCCACCGGAGTTGTTCATCATAATCGCCAAAACAAGTCCACTTGCAAGCGAGCCGGCAAGCAAACCGAGTACACCTGCAACACCGAGAATCAGTCCCACAACAATAGGTGTAATAATACCGATGAGAGCAGGTTTCAGCATTTCGCGCTGGGCACTCTTTGTGGAAATCATCACACACCGTTTATAATCCGGCGTACCTGTTCCCTCTAATATGCCTTTTATCTCCTTAAACTGACGACGGACTTCTGCTACCATATCTCCTGCAGCATTACCCACAGCTTTCATAGTGTAAGCGGAGAAAACATAAGCCGTCATAGCTCCGATGAAGATGCCCACCAGGAATTTCGGATTCATAAGATTAACATTATATTGATTTATAAAGTGTTCCACAGATGCTTGGGCAATCGGAACCCCATCAATGGCTTCCCGTCCGAGATGGATGAATCCGGCACGAATCTCTTCAAGATATGCTGCCAAGAGAGCCATAGCCGTCAAAGCAGCTGAACCGATAGCAAAACCCTTTCCTGTTGCAGCTGTTGTATTTCCCACTGCATCAAGGGCATCTGTCTTCTTTCTTACATCTTTAGGCAGATGACACATCTCTGCATTTCCACCTGCATTATCGGCAATCGGTCCAAAAGCATCCATAGCAAGAGTTACACCCAATGTAGCCAACATACCGACAGCACCGAAGCCTATTCCGTAAAGTCCTCTTTCGATACTGAACCAACCACCGCTTACGCTGAAGGCTGTTAAAATTGCAAAACCTATAATAACAACCGGTGCAAAGGTGGATTTCATTCCAACTGCAAGCCCATCAATAATGACTGTCGCCGGTCCGTATTGTCCCTGCTTGGAAATTCCTTGTGTAGGCTTATAGCTGTCAGAAGTTGAGAGTTCAGTAAAAAATCCGATAAGAATGCCTGCAAGCAAACCAACTACGGAAGAGATAAATACTCCCAAAGCCATCTCTTTCGGGAGCATAATCTTAGTAACGAAGAATGATGCTATCGCAATCAATACAGAACTGGCATAAACACTTTTATTCAAAGCAAACATAAGCTCTTTTGTTCCGGCTGTTTCCTTTGAAGATACAAGGAAAATACCAAGAATTGAGAGGAAGGCACCAATACCGGCTAAAACCATCGGGGCAGTTACAAATTTCAACGCATACTCACTCCAGGCAGGATTCTGAGTTACTGCTGCCATACCAAGAGCTGCTGTTGCCAATATAGAGCCTGCATATGATTCATATAGATCAGCTCCCATACCCGCAACATCACCGACATTGTCTCCAACATTATCGGCAATTGTCGCCGGATTACGAGGGTCATCTTCAGGAATACCTGCTTCAACTTTACCTACAAGGTCAGCACCTACATCCGCAGCCTTTGTGAAGATACCTCCACCGAGACGGGCAAATAAAGCCTGAGTAGAAGCACCCATACCAAAACTGAGCATAATCACTGTTATTGTACCTAAATCGAACTTAAACATGTTCAATAGGTAAAACCATAAAGATATGTCAATTAAAGCCAAGCCGACAACTACCAGCCCCATTACAGCTCCTGCACGGAAAGCAACTTTGAGTCCCTGATTAAGACTCTTAGTACATGCTTGGGCAGTCCTGTTGGAAGCAATTGTGGCTGTATTCATACCGATAAAGCCTGCCAGACCGGAGAAAAAACCACCGGTGAGGAAAGCAATCGGAACTAACCAATGGAGTACATGTAAAACATGAGCCATAATGTTGAAAATAATAAATGCTATAATGAAAAAGATACCTACACCTTTGTATTGCTGTCTCAGATAGGCAAACGCACCTTCTCTGACATAGCTTGCAATCCTCTGCATCTCAGGTGTTCCGGGGTCTTTACTTTTAACTTCCTTATAGAATATCCATGCGAAAATTAAAGCAATGACTGCTCCCACTGGGGCAATATACCAAACGGCTGGGATATAAGTCATATCAACTCCTTTTGTTCATATTTAATCAATTAAATCTAAATATCTCTATTTGTAAAGCAGATTATCCATCCACTCATAATATTAACACGAAAAAAAGACCGGAGGTTCCGGTCTTAATTATATTATATAGGTTATCGATGAATTTTGAGTGAAGTAAGAAGCTTCAATAATAATGCCGGTTTCTCTCTGAGGTCGGAGTTATCAAGAAACTCTCTTCTTTGCTTGAAGCGTTCATCAACAAGATTCAAGTAATCATTATAATGATTTCTCTTTGATGGATCATACTTATCATAGAACCCGGGAATGAGTGTATCGATAGATTCACGAGTTGGAATCATTGCTCCCGGTAATACTTCCCAAGGCTCCCACACAATCTTATCCATCAAGATACCGGTTTGCAAAGTTAATGAAGTTTTCAGAGGAATAGCTTCCAATTGTGAATCGGATGACTTCCAGTATCCGCTTGAATTAAAACAATACACATCAGCTCCACTTTCTATCAAAGATAAGAAAGCTTCAACATCTTTATACAACTCATAAACACGGAATGGATTGGCAAAAGGTTCAAACACAAGCTTATTAAGTTCTTCTTCCTTCACATTCTCTGCTCTGTTTCTCATTGTTGCAAGAGCAGCACCCATAGAAACAGCCAGATATTTATCGGTAAATTTGATTATTGGAGGCAAAATAGCATCTTTCATCAACCAGCAAAGAGCTGTCGGAAATGAACATTTATTCACCCATTTACCCAGCAAATCTCTGTCCAGCAAGGCTCTGCCATTATCGTTTCTTAAATCTAATCCCACAGGGATATTCCTACCGTTAATACATATCTGAGAATGGTTCATTAAAGAGATAACATATTTCCAGTCCGGGTGATCAGGCTCACGGCTATCAGTTTTATCGAATAAAGTCGGCTCCCAAACACGGCAGATTCTATCATCCGGGTCAATCTGGAAAGCATCGTCATGTAAAACAACCTTTGAGAAACCTTTGGGAAGAGTCCCGCCATTATCTGCATTATTGGTATGAGAAGATTTTCCTGTTCCTGATAGTCCGTAAAAAGCAATGGAACGCATTCCAAGATTTTTATCTTCCTCTTTATCGCATCCGGAGAAATCAATCTCCTTAATTCCACCATGACATGCTGCCATTCCGAGTCGCATCCCTGATGTCCATGCAAGTGTCAGAGTACCTTTTTTTCTTTCTCCGAAGTAACGCATTCCGAAATTGAAGATTACATTCTGTTTCTCATCAACCAAGGCTAACTGCGGTCGTCCTACATTATGATAGAATGGATCATCGATTGT
>JAFGVF010000156.1 GCA_016938155.1 Candidatus Cloacimonadota bacterium | reverse complement strand
GACGGTTCGATAGAAGTCTCTGTCGGTGCAGAAGTAAAGCCGGATACATTGGTTGGTATTAACAGACAGGAACCTCCGAAATTAATGCTGGCACCGCTCAACAAAGTGATGGGTATAGAATTCTCACCGGAGAAAATGAAAGCAGGGTTGCTTTGTGCCAAAGGTGATGCAGTATCGTTCAATCAACGCCTTTTTAAACACATGGAACCCTCTCTGATGGGTATTTCAAAATCGCTTTATTATTACGATTCACCTACATCGGGTATAATAGAAGAAATCAATTGCGAAACAGGAATAATCCTGATACGGGAAAAATTGGTACATGCATACAAACCGATTGTGCTGGATGTAGCATCAAAACTCGGCTTAAAACCTAATCAGATTCGTGGCTATCTCTCTAAGAGAGAAGGTGATCTGGTATATGGTCATGAGATAATCGGTAAAAGAGTATCAAAACAACTGGTTAATTATATCAGAACCGATGCCACCGGCTTCATAACTGAGATAAATACTACAAAAGGTACTGTAACGATACACTACGATAAAAAGCCATTTGAATTATTTGCTCATGTTCGAGGGGTGGTTACTGAGGTTGAAGATAAAAAGGGATTAACCATATCCTGTGAGGGAGTTGAGATTGATGGTATGATTGGTTTCGGACCGGAAACCAGTGGTAAAATAATCGTGTTGAACAATAAAAAAGACTTTAAAACAGATGATATCGCAGGAAAAGTTGTTGTTTTTGTTGATAAAGTGGATACCGAAATTCTTCAAACTTGCTCAGAGAGGAAAGTATCAGGATTGATTGCTCCATCTATTGATAACAGAGATTGGATCAATTTCTATCACTATGAAATAGGTGTCGCTTTGACAGGCGGAGAAAAGATTGGTTTCGGCTTTATTATCACGGAAGGTTTCGGTAATTTCACAATGCGTGATGAATTAAAAAAGCTTCTAGTCAAATCATCTGGACAACATGGCTATTTGTCGCCTTCTACACAGATTAGGGCAGGAGTTAAACGACCTTATCTTATTATTCAGTAATCTATGAAAATCATTACATGGAATCTTGCAAACTATGATGACCATCCTCATTGGGATGTCAGATTAAAGCTTTTGGCATCGGAGATTGTAAAGCATAAACCAGATGTGATTGCCCTTCAGGAAGTGCGTTTCAACAAGAAGGCACCTTCAACGGTTTCTACAGGCTGGAATACGGCTGAGCAGTTACTTGCTGAGTTATACAAACTCAAATATGACAGAGATGCCTATCTTGCTGTTGAACCTGCAATGTTTTATACAAAAACGGGAAGTGTATTTCTTGATTTCTTTTTAACTGATGGCTTGGATAGACATTTCTGGGAAGGATTGGCTGTTATCAGCAAAGAGCCTATAATTGAGAGCAATAACTTGATATTGAACTCAAACCCTCCCGAGTCAGATAAAAATATCAGGAATGCTCAGATTATCCGAATTGGTAGATTCCGTTTAGTGAATACTCATTTGAGCTATAATCAGGATGAAGCATTTGAAAATATAAAAACTGTCCTTGAGTGTCTGAAAAGATACAGGATAGAAGACTGTGTGATTTGCGGAGATTTCAATGTTACCCCGGACAATCCTGTAATAAAGCTGATGGAGAAACATAACTTTGTGAGTGTAGGTGAAATCATTTCTACCCATCCATCATCTAATCCTCTAAAGAAATTAGATTATTTCTTCGTACCGCAAGATATTTTCGACAGAGTAATATCCTGTTCCATAATCGGTACTGAGGCTAATGAAGCCGGTATCTATCCATCAGACCATTTGGGACTACTTTTAGAGATTGATATTTAAACCGAAATTGTGAAACCAAAGAATACATTCAAAGGAGAATAACCGTGAAAATACTGTTACTGATTCTTGCTCTCACCTCAATTTTATTTCTTCCTGCAGAGGAACCTTGGCAAGATTATATTCCACAGCCGGAGGGAAGTTTTGACCCTTTAAAATATGAGTGTAAGAAGACAACGGAGAAGATAGTCATAGACGGTAGGATTGATGAAAAAGCCTGGGATACAGTCCAATGGACAGAACGCTTTGTTGATATTGAGGGAAGCTTAAAACCTCTACCTGTATATAAGACAAATGTTAAAATGTTATGGGACAATAACTACTTCTATTTTGCCTGTGCCATGGAAGAACCACATGTCTGGGCAAAGCTTAAAGAAAGAGATTCAGTGATCTTCTTCGATAATGATTTTGAGATTTTTATCGACCCGGATGGAGATACCCAAAACTACTATGAGTTTGAAATGAACGCATTTAACACTGTATGGGATTTGTTATTAATCAAAGCATATCGGGATCCCGGTCCGAATGCGATAGATTCCTGGGATATTCAAGGACTTCTAACGGCTGTGAATGTTGATGGAACGATTAATGACCCTTCTGACATCGATAACGGGTGGAGCGTTGAAGTAGCCATACCGTGGAAGGTCCTGGAGGAATGTGCAAAAAGTGCACCTCCGAAAGCCGGAGATGTATGGAGAGTGAATTTCTCTCGAGTTGAATGGGATACGGATATTGTTGAGGGAGAGTATATCAAACGCAATGCTCCGGAACATAATTGGGTCTGGTCTCCTCAAGGTTTAATTAATATGCATTATCCTGAGTTATGGGGATTTGTAGAGTTTAGCGATAGCTCCGATGTCCAGGTTTCTTCAGATTATTATATGCTTGAGCATATCAAATGGCAACTCAGAAGATTGTACTACAAAGAATATACTTATCGTCTGAAAAATGGTGAATACACGGATGTTCCCCGCGATATGGGTTTGTCTATCAGCAGACAATTCCCACCACCAAGGATATATATTACTCCCAACTGGTTCGAAGCTTCAATCCAATATGAAAAATATACAGTAATCATTCAAGCCGATGGTAAGGTGTTCGTTAAGGAGAATTGATGTCACTATTGGTAAAAAAAGCCTTACTTAACGGTTTGGAGTGTGACATTCTTATCGAAGGGAAGGTCATAAGCAGGATGGCTTCTAACCTGAACATCTCAGCCGATGAGGTTATTGATGCGGAAGGAATGGCTGTATTACCTCCCTTTGTCAATGCCCATACTCATGCAGCAATGTCACTTCTCAGGGGATATGCAGATGACATGGAGCTGATGGACTGGTTACAAAATAAGATATGGCCACTTGAAGCTAAATTGACAGAAGAGGATGTTTATTGGGGCACCAAACTTGCTTGTTTGGAAATGATAAAATCCGGAACAACTACCTTTGTCGATATGTATTGGCATTTCTCCGGCTCAGCAAAAGCAATTGATGAGATGGGTATGAAAGCATTGGTTTCCGGTGTGTTGATAGATATGTTTGACCCCAAACAAGCCTGTAAACAAAGGGAGTTGAATGAGGCTTTGTATGATTCAATGAGCCAATATAGCGATAGAATACACTTCTGTCTCGGTCCTCATGCTATTTATACAGTATCAGAGGAAAGCCTCAATTGGGTACGAAATTTTGCTGATAAGCACAAATTGCCCATTACAATACATCTTTCTGAAACTGAAACAGAGATACAACAATGCATGGATATGCACGGCTGCCGTCCGGTAGAGTATCTTGAGAAGATTAGATTTCTTGGTCCTGATGTGATTGCTGCACATTGTATTCATCTTTCAGATGAAGAGATTGCTATATTGAAGCAACATGAAGTACTTATCGTACACAATCCCATATCGAACATGAAATTATGTTCAGGGGTCATGCCATATCAAAGGCTTAAAGAAGCCGGTGTCAGCGTTGCCCTTGGTACGGACGGATGTTCCTCAAACAATAATCTGAATATGGTTGAAGAAATGAAAGTTATGGCATTATTACATAAAAATGTAAGTGGGAATCCTAAGATTGCCCCGGCGAATGAAGTGTATCATTCTGCGACCAAACCGTTGATTGAGAGATTCTTTCCAAAGTCAAACGGAATCGCGGAAGGTAATAATGCCGACATGATAATTGTTAATCTTCATCATCACCAGTTGATACCTAATCACAACCTTATCTCAAATCTTGTGTATTCAGGTACGGGAGATATAGTGGATACAGTAATCTGTGATGGAAATATCCTCATGAAACACCGTAAAATTGAAGGCGAAGAAGAGATTAAAAGAGGTGCATTAGAAGCTGTTAAAAGACTCGTTTAAGAGTAATCAATTTACTGAATTTCAGAAAAGGGGACACATTGTATCCCCTTATTTAAATCTTGTGGTTAGCTTGGATTAGTTAGTCTCGGAGTGGTCTGAGACAAATCCTCCGCTTTGATTCCCATCTAAAATGAACAAATATCCGGTTGATGGATAGTAAGGTGGGGCAATTATATTAAATCTTCTATCACAGTGATAATTCTTTTGATATCCGGTACCAATACCTGATGTTCCGTCAGCATTCGGCAGAGTAGTCGGAACCTGCCAACCATACTGAGGAACACCTGTAATCTCGGAGTTATTAAAATACCAGCGATTATCCTCAAGATTTACATTCCCAACATTGGATCTGTGTACAAATCCTCTTCTTCTTTGTGCGATAGACCCCCAGAGATTGATTGCTCCCCTTTCTCTGATTGGATAAGCCTCAGGCCATAGGGGATTATAAAAAGGATAGTCTAATGTTCCGAGCCAGACATTGTCGTTGGATTGCAATGAACCTGTAATAAATGTATCATTCCAGCCGGTGGTTGAGTAATGCAAGCCATGCAAATCAAGCATTGTAAAAAGCGTATCAACAACATTACCACTTGCATTCAGATAAGGCAAGACAGTATCAGGAGTTGAAGGATGGGGGTGCTGATATTCTATTGTGAATACTCCATCGTAATTAGGATTCTCGTTTTCACTCAATCCAAGTGCACACAAAGCTGCATAAATATTGATACCGCCATTTTCGCAATTAGGTTTAATTCTTGGGTGGCAACCATTGGGCAATAGAGCCTGGAATGGGTCACAATAGCCATACTTAACCTCAATACTCTTCTCTGAGATTATACCAACATAATCGTTGTTATTAGGATTATCCTCATTATCAGGAGCATCACCTGGAGGAGTCATGGCAAGAAGAATATCTCCCGTCAAAGATATTGTGTCCTCACATGCCCATGTTTGCTTTCCTAAGAATGTTCCCCTTATCCATAGCTTTGCTCCATACACCATACCAGCGTTATTTGCAAGTTGGCCACTGGGACCAACAGTCCATAATGTGTCCTTGTGGGTCATTCTGAAATAGTTCAAACTATCGATTGTTACATAGCTTCCGTTATATTGATAGTGGTAAAGTGTATCAATACTACCGTAACTTATCGTTCCTATTCTGGAATAATACTGCCCGGGAGTAACATTTACGGCAAAAATCTCATCGTTGTTACCGGAACCCAGATAAATTGTTTGCCCATACTGCCTTACAAGCTCTGCTTCATTTGAAAGTTCTACCAAAGAAACTTCTTCATCATATCCACCTCTGAATATTAAATCGTATGGACCCATTCCATCTGCCCATATAAGATGCCCTGATGTTGTTACTCTGCTGAAGAAGCAGGGCCAAACTCCATTGTATGGATTATTCCCGCCATTCGCTATCACTATATCATCATTGGAGTGGATTCTGCCATGGAGATAGTCGTTACCCCAGAACCTGACCGATGTGTTATTGGTTGTACTCTCAATATCAGTAAGATAATGAAAAGCTGCTAAAGACAATTGGGCGACATCTGCCTCACCATATCTGCTCTCTCGTTTATTATTGAGAATTGAAGGGCTATTGTAGTTTGTTCCTCTGGATTTGGCATAACACTTAATTTTGTATCTCTCAAAAGCAGATATTCCGTTTGGATTATCTCTTAATGTAACAATCTGAGATGATACATCATAAGTCCGAGCATAGTGAGATCCGTTAACAATAATTCTGCGAGGAGGTAAATTGAATTGAATACCAAGCTCTGGATTATTCTGCAGGAGTTTAAAGCTTCTCCCAAACTCGGAACGGATATGGATTTGCTCCTGTATGTATTCCATATCTCGTACAAAGGATGCAGTATCTGTTGAGATGAAGAGAGCAAGAGTAACACTGGATAACAAACTGATTATTACCAATACAAGGGCAAGGGAAATATTTCCTTTTGCTTCAAAAATTACACTCATAAAAACCTCTGTTGTTTTTCAATTTTGTTTAGTATCGGAAGAAAGTCTTCACCCGATATAACTATATCATCGGTTTTCTTTTCATCAAAGAATGCCGTTAGATGACACTATTTACTAACGATTTTGACAGATCGGAAGGTTAGTTAACCAATTATCAAGTATAGAATTATTCATTCCTTAACATAGCATTGTTTCTTGAAACAAGTATTACTTGATTATTTCGCAAAATATGTTCCATATCCATACTTTTCTTAACAAATTACTACTTTATATTTATTAACAGAATGAAACTCAATATATCAAATTCTAACTTTCAATTTGGAGTATGGGGCAGGAAGAATCTGTATCAAAGCACAAGAAGGAATACTAACCATGCAAGAGCAGTACATTAATTCTATCAAAGATTAAATTTATTCAAAATTGCCGTTTCCGTAAACGATTGTTTACACACTGTAACTCTTGTTTACTATTTTCTGTTTTCCAAGCTAAACTGAATTATTCTAAAATCACAACTGCAAGATATTAAATGAGTTATGATGTATGTCAATATGGGGCTGAATAGCAAAAACTTACTTTTAACTTCACTTTTTGTGTTGTTAACAGGTACTTTGGAAAATGTGTAACTTTTGTTAACATCCGGTTAAAATAACTTTTTTTGATTCTTATGTTTCACATAAGCAATGAGTTAGCCTGAGCAATAAAAGATTTACGATAATTATTTAAGATTTGGAACGCCACTTGCAATTACATTTATTTGATTGCAGTTTGCAATATAGTTAAGATAGTTTCCTACCTCCTTCTATCTTAATTATTATCCCCTTCAATAACGGATACCTCCTTGAAGTCCTCGCCCCCCCTGACGAGGACTTTCTTTTTTTCTTTACAGTTACCATTAAATCCTGAAACTAATCCCATGGTGAAAAATGTCTAAACGCGATTATAAAACAATGTTGTCGGATTTACTTATTCCCCTGTTGCTTTTAACAGGCATAACCCTTTTGTTTAGAGCTTATAAATGGGATATGATTCTTCAATACAGATTCTGGAACAAAACTGCCGGTTGGTTTATGGGAGACGCTTTCCCCTGGAAGCAGCTTTATCATTTTGGGAATCTCCCAGCCTTAATACTTTCTTTAACGGCTTTGGTTGTTCTTACTCTCAGCTTCTTTAAGCGAAATTATGAACGATTTCAGAAGCTGACTGCATATCTTGTACTTGTAATGCTTATCGCACCTGGAATCATCATAAATGGAGCTTTAAAGCAGAATTGGGGAAGACCCCGACCCAGAGATTTAATTGAGTTCAACGGACATTATCAATATGAGAAGGTTTTGGAGTACGATAAGTCCAGCGGAGGTAATTCATTTCCCTGTGGTCATGCCTCAATGGGATTCTATTTCTTTGCCCCTGCATTGCTATTCCGAAAGAAGAAATGGAAGTTTTATCTCATCCTGATGTTCGGTTGGATTTTAGGTCTATCTATCGGCTTAGCCAGAATGATTCAGGGTGGACATTTTGCCAGCGATGTTCTTTGGTCGGCATTGATTGTTTATTGGGTTTCCTACCTTATGTTCTATCTTCTAAAGCTGGATATAAGCATCTATCCGCAAAGCTTGATTACTGAGAAGTTCAGGAATTCTAAGTTACTTGCGACAGGCTCAATTGCAGGAGGAATCCTTTTAATCGGTTTGGTATTGACTGCTTCGCCATATACAAAGCATAAAAGCTATCGTAGATTTAAAGAATACAATCCCGTGAAATCAACTGCTTTTTACCTATCTCTGCTAACTGCCGACATCAAAGTTGATTTTCGTAACGAGTTTCAATACAATGTTTCCATCAATGGATTCGGCTTCCCCGGAAGTAAGCTTACAAATAAATTCCACTCCGATGTAACCGACAGTACGCAGGTGTTCAGCTTGACTCAAGAGACTACAGGGTTCTTTTCAGAATTGCGACAGGAAGGCGAAATTGCCCTTCCAAGCACAGTTCGTGGAAATGTCCATATCAGCGTTGCAGAAGGTAATGCATACCTGACTTTACCGGCTGATGCGGATTCATTGTTTCTGGATATCGAGTTGTCGCAAGGGATATTTACGCTTTATAATCCGTATCATACTCAATACAAACTTCTAAAAGACACAGAAATACTGTACCCCGGGCTCAATATCAGATTGACATCTCCATTCGAGCCTGTCATAAAAGAATAGAAGGTGATTATGAAGAAAGCACTATTTATTGGCATGTTATTACTGAGTTTAATCGCTATTGTTATCGGAATATCTGTTTCCATAAAACCAAAAGAGAAAGATAAAGAGGGAGGAAAAGTGGTTTATTTTACAAGTGACATCTCATCGAAAGGGATGATGAAGATACTGGAGAAAGTTAAGCCGAAAGTGGAAGGGAAAATTGCCATAAAAGTTCATTTCGGTGAGAAGGGAAATCGGAACTTCATCAATCCTGAGTTGATAAAAGAACTGGTAACAAATCTCAATGCCGTTCTGATAGAAACTAATGTCCTGTATGTCAGTGATCGAAGATACACAGAGTCCCATAAAGCTCTTGCCCGTGAACATGGTTTCAACTTCGCATCAATAGATATTATCGATGATGAAGGTGAGACGGTGCTTCAGTACAATGGCAAACATTTTAAAGAGGTGCGAACGGGAAGTCACCTCAAAAACTACGACACGGTTATCGTCATCTCACATTTTAAAGGGCATGTTGCACAGGGTTTTGGGGGAGCAATCAAGAATGTGGGGATGGGTATGGCAAGTATTCCGGGGAAGATGTCCATGCATGCCTCCGCGATTCCTCAATATTCCAATTCAAGGTGTATTCAATGCGGGTTATGCGTCCCGAATTGTCCGGTACAAGCTATCACAATTGACCCTGTTAAGATAGATGAAAAGAAATGTATCGGTTGTGCTTCCTGCATTGGTATTTGTCCTGAGCAGGTGTTCGGTGTTCCCTGGGGTTCCACAGACGGGAATACTTTTCAAGAGCGTGTAACTGAGTATGCTGCCGGTATCAGCCAACACACCAATATGGTTTATATCAATGTTCTGAATAATATCTCTGCTCATTGCGACTGTATTGGGTCTGCACCACCTGCTTTCACGGATGATATTGGCATTCTTGCCTCTTTTGATATGGTAGCAGTTGATAAAGCTTGTTTGGATTTGGTTAATGAACAAACAAAGCTGAGTGATGCCTTCGCAACCCACTCGCATACTTCGGGAAATCACCAACTTGATTATGCCGAAGAGATTGGATTAGGCTCAAAGCTGTATCAGTTGATAGATATTGATTAAGCAAACTCTATCAATAAGTTAAGCACTAAGCATTTTCAGCCCCTGCCTCAAAGCGGGGGTTTGCTTTTTTGGGGTTTTCAAACAAAACCGGTATGTTGTAAAAGAGAATACTGCCTACATGCCATTTCAGTATCTTTAAGAACTTTTCAGCATCATCAATGCTACCTGTCCATCTATGCAATACTATTCAAACTAAAAGAAATTCAACTTCAATTCTTTAACAATTATTTCTATAATATCTTCCAACTGCTCCCCCTTAAGGATTCCGGTAACTACACAATTTTCACTCATTTTTTTCTCATTTCCTACTCGTTATTCTCTCGTTGCGAGCAACGGGAGAGCAACGGGAGAGCAACGGGAGACTAACCTGTGAGAAACCTGTGGTTGGAGGAGATATAAATGGATGGTTTTGAAGAGGGAATTTCTTGGAATTCAGAAATTTTGGGAGGGAGTTAAAACTTCAAGAATCTGGTTGATTAATCAGAATTCTGGACTAAGAATAAAGTTGTGTTTTCGGTTAACTTCTATATTGCTATGAGAACAACTTGGGAGTAAAGAAAAACCGCACTTGGTTTACAAGTGCGGATACAGGGATAAACTTGTTTTTGGTAACTGCTAATATGCCATCAAGCTGTAGGTAAGTAAAAATGCTTTTGAATTTGTTGTAAAAGTCACACCACTTTCTTCAATAGATGGATTGTTCCCGAACAGATTCAAGCTGATTCGGTTATGCTTTGAGAACTCGTATCCAACTCCAAGAAAATAGCCGACTCCAGTCCATGCATTACCATCATTATTCATACTACTCCAAGAAGATAATCCTAAACCAAAGCTTATAAATGGAGAAGGTTTAAAAGTAGGGTCGGTTGGTGATTGTGATAAGAAATATGATGCCCCAACAGCAGTTACTCCATCAACAATAGTTGTATCATCATCCAAAGCATTGTGCATTGTGAACCAGGCAACTTGGTTTGTATAGTAAATCTCAAGATTGTTGGATGGAGCGTATCCAATCTTGAAGTCAGTTGCAAAAGCTCCTTTTTCTTCAGTATCGGATGTAATACTATCTCCTTCGCCTTCAATAGTTTGGCTGTAAGATACTCCAGCAGCACCTACTCCAAATCCGAGTAGAAAGCCCTTTTTCTTGCCGTCGAAGGCAAACAAAGTCGTCATGGTAACAATGAGAATTAGGATTGTCAGCACAGTCTGTTTCATAAAAATCTCCCTTATTTACATATTTACATAAATCCAAATATATTTTGTCGGAATATGTTTATATGTCAAGAGTAATGATAAAACGAATAAATGAAAAACCCCGAGGGCTGTTCAAGCTAAGTACTGATTTCATCTCCGGTTTATCTTTTCAATCGGTTTACATACCTTAGAAT
>JAFGVF010000155.1 GCA_016938155.1 Candidatus Cloacimonadota bacterium | reverse complement strand
CCGTTATCACCACTGATGGCGATATACAATTCACTCTGTTCGGCATAAGGCTGCCAATAGGTAAGACTGCTGACATTGAAATCAACTGCGGCAGTGGCATCATGCCACATCAACGCCATGATTCCATCTTCATTTGCGTTAGTAATTTTAAGCAGATTCAGTTGGAAGAACATGGAAGTTTCGTGACTATCCTTATCCCAATGCATGAAGGGCCAAATCGTGTTGGTTTTGATATTTCCATAACCTTCCTGGTCGGAAGTAACGCCGTCATCAATACCGTCATAAGTACCATCATCCCAGTATTCATCGACTGCACCGTCTCCATTTAGGTCCCAGGGATTGAATAGAGCTCCCGGGGTTGTACTGCGAGGGAAAACATCCACGATATCCAAAGTCTCGGTAACAGGATCAAAAATCATGTCTTTAACATTATGGAAGTAATAAAAGTATGAATCTTCGGTATTATTAATGCAATATGTAGCCGGCATATGCAGTCTGTTTTCACTATCAACAGAGATATTGAAATGTCCCGTATTAACGATTCCCCAATATAAATCATAGGGAGCGTTCCCATTGTCGGTATCTACAAAGTAATAATCTCCATTAGCATTTACGGGATTCACCAAAGGGAATGTTGCATCGAAAGACACTCTTCTCCAAGCCGTATCCGTATTACCGTAATCATCATGAATAAACACATCAAAATCGGGTTCATCTTCTGCTAAATCACCGAGGTGATAGCCCATATAGAAAAGCTTACCGGCTAAATCACCTGATCCGACAAGAAAGCTGTAGTAAGGTCTTCTCCACTCGTTTGTATCGGCATTCCAGGCATCCAGTTCTGGAATGGAAGTGTAAGTCCAATTGAGCACTAGATCGAAATCAATGTCATCGGGAGTATAATCAGCAAAGGCAATATAAGGATTCTCGCAAGGATATGGTGATCCCGTATCCGGGTTTACAACTGAGTGTGAATTTCTATTTCTGGCAAGTATATAAACCCTTTGGTAGGGATCGCCGAGAGGGGAATCCCCGACTCGAATCTGAGCCCATGTAAATACATTATTGTCAAATCCGTTAAATGTAATGGGGTTGTCCATCACATCTCGTTCATTTGAAGGGATACCCGGTATCCCGGAAAAATATGGGTCGTTCCCGTAATGCTGTTCATAATGTCCATCTCCATCAGAATCCGAATGATAACTGATGAGCATTTTCCCGTTTTTGTCCACTACACTGTCAGGAAACCATTCCAGACGGTTGATTGATGAAAATGTTCGATCTTCGACAACGGTATTGTTTCCATCCATATAACCGTAGTAAGCTCGAGGTTGAGTTGTGGCACTTGCTCTTCCCATATATGAATAGTAAAAGCCGTTTCCAATTTCAGTTGGCTGATGGTGGAAAGGTGTGCTGTTATAAGTACCAATCATGTAATCGTAATAACTTGCGTTATTAGCTATAACGGGGGGGAATCCAAATTCCCATTCGAAAGTTTGTGTCCTGGACACAGGGTGTGAGGGTTTCCATAATGGCTTCCCTTGTCCAGACATCTGGCGGTCAGGAACATATTCCTCTAATTGAGCGAAAAGTGATATTGTAAAAATAAATAATATCACAGGTATCAGAATCTTTTTCATATTATCCTCCAATGCGTATAAAAAGATTTGTCATTTTCACTTTTTTGTGATAACTTTTTTTGCGACAGTTCTTGATTTCTTCAAATTGGTTTCAAAATTGACAACTAAGGATCACATTTGTAAACTTTGTTTACACCCTAAAATATCTACTAATTCAAGACTTTTCTGTGATATTTCCACTCACTGATTAATGGATTCCGAAATTTAGTCGAAAAAGAAAAGAGAGGATTATAAGAGGCTTTCATCAACATCTCCCCTCAAAATATCCTCCCTAACCACCATAACTCTCATAATCATTCTTCACTAAATTCCACATCTATAACTTTATAATTTCCTAACTCTCATGTGTTACTTATGCATTTTTGATGCCAATGACATATTAATTTATGGAAGTGTTAATTTTTTGTCTCCTTTTCAGCCCGATTTTAGTCATATAAAACTCTCGGATTTCTATCAGGAAACCTTTCTTTTTGTATATTGCTTTGTGGCAGATAGATTTTTTGTCTTCGCTAATCGTAATTGATAATTATCCTGTCATTAGTTTTCTTTATTTCTTGTGTGATTGTTTTACCGTCTAAAAAACTTACTTCAAGGGTGAGATTGTTTTCCTTGCCCAGCCCGAAATGTTGAACCAGATTACTCTGGTTTGTGGTTCCCTTTCCTCCCTCAATTTCGCGGATATAGGTTCCATTTTTTCCTGATAATGTGATTCTTGTGCCGATTGCATCGGCATTTGAAGAGGGTTTTATCTCAACCTCAAGCCACTTGTTTTCATCCTCAGATTCATTTATAAAGAGCTGTATCTTCCCGCCACAGGCAACAAAATCCAGTTTCCCGTCATTATCCACATCTGCTGATGCAGCACCCCAGCCATTGAAATGTCGAACACCTGCCAGATATGTTTCATCCTTAAAACTACCATCCTTTTGTTGCATATATAGAAACGAACGGCGTCCTTCATAAACGCAATTGAAGAAGATATCGAGCCTGCCGTCGTTATCAAAGTCACCTAATAGAGGTTCGGAGTGAGTCTCTTCAAAGACAATTCCCTTTTCTGCTCGTTTTTCGGTAAATGTGAAGTCGGGTGATCCGTTATTGTAATAAAGCATTGTTTTATTGGAGAAATCAATATAGCGTGGATGGGCAAGATTGGCACAAATAAGGTCTAAATCTCCATCATTATCCATGTCTCCCCATTGAGAACCGATAGTGTGACCGAACCAACCATCGGTATTCACGCCTTTCACGCCTTTCTCTGTAGAAACATCTACGAAATGCCCTGTTCCGTCGTTCTGCCAGAGAAAGTTCTCCTGCAAGCGATAGTTGGAAACATAGATGTCCAAATCGCCGTCATTATCAAAATCACCGAAGTTTACACCTCTCCCTGCCATCGGTTTTCCATCTTCAGGGATAAGTCCTGCTTTTTCTGTCCAATCTTCAAATCTTCCTCCGCCTGAGTTATGGAAGAACTGGTCGGCAAATGGTTCCGAGCTTGTGCCTGTCCACACCTCATAATTGGCAAAATATACATCAGGAAAACCATCACCATCTACATCTCCGATACCCATTCCCTCTGTGGAAATTCCATTATCAGCGATTCCGAAATCAGGAGTAAGCTTTGAGAACAATCCGGCATTATTCAACCACACAGCCTCCGGGTCTTTAGTGATAATATCCAGATCGCCATCATTATCAAGGTCAGCCCAAAGTGAACCGCCAGAATTGAATTTTTCTGTAAATGCCGAAACGGTAACATCCTCAAAGCCTTTTCCGTTAAGGTTTCTATAGAGGTGTCCGTTATTGAGCAGCATGTCCGCAAAACCGTCTTTGTCATAGTCTGCAAAGGCAACTCTACTTGCTGATACATCCTTTAAGCCGAACTCCTCGGTGGCATCGTGGAATTTCACCCCTTTGTACTTCGCCTGCTTTCTTGCCGTTTTAATTACAGTATTGTTGTCCGCATCTGTAAGCTTTGTATGCTTACGAAACAATGAATCTGCAAGGGGAGCATAGATATTGCGGGAATCTCCTGCCATCAGGCATTTCAGAGCAGAATGAAGGCATGATTTAGCCTTGTTTTGCTTATCATATAACTTCGCCAACATATAATAGCATTGGGCTAAAGTAGTCTCATCATCGACCGTCAGTGGACTTTCTTTAATTGCTTTTTTCAGAAGCTTTTCCGCATCTTTATCCCGATTATTTTTAATAAGCAGATTAGCATAAACTGAAGCCGTTTTGAGAGGTGCGGAACGCTTTTCCAGGTCCCATTCCATCTCCTGATAATATCTTAGTTTGGGATAATCAAGGCTTTTCGAATACGCTTTTTCAGCATAATTAAGTGCTTTCAGGGAGTCAATTTCCAAGCCATTATAGTAATAAGCGCTAAGATACCAACTGAGATAATCATCCGGATAAGCACGACGAAAATCCTTTAAAACTTCAATAATTTTATCCTTCTGTTTCAGATTAGCCAGAGAGTAAGTATAGTACTGATAAATAGTCCGTCGCCAGTTATTGGTGGGATATTTCTCCAGCATCTCTCCTAACACCACTACTTTGAGGGAGTCATTTGTCCAGATAGGATTTATCAACTCATAAAACTCGTTACTTACCAGCTCAAAAGAGGTCTTTGTATCCGGAAAATCCTTCTGCATTATCTCTTTGATTTCTACGAAACGAAGGGAATCGACAGCTCCCCTTTCCAGTTCTTCTGTCAGTTCCTGATAACGATCCGGAATTATTCCGACATTCACTCCGGCAAAGAGGTGTAGTGAGATAAATGCTATGATTGTTAGGAAGAGAGTTCTGTTGGTCATAATCAACTCCAGAATAATATTTGCTGAACTTTGAAATATCTGTGTGAAGTGTCAAGATTTCATTGAGACGATATACCGATTTCACCCGAATATATCAATCATCCGCTTCCAGCCATGATAGGTTTGACTACCGTTTCTCATCCGTCCCTCTTACGCCTTTGCCCAAGATATCCGCAGGTGACCCGCAGGAGACCCGCAGGAGCAACGCAATGAGATGAATGGCAAAATGCATGATAAATACAGGTGTGTACTGTGTGTTTTTCAGTTCTTGGAGATAATATTATGTAAACTAAGAAATTTGACAGGCAGGAAGCATATTTAAAGTATGGCACACATCCCTGCTTGCTCTCTTATATTCAGCGGGTCTTCATGCGAAGGGGAGTTCCGTGCCAATATCATTCACTCAAAGGAAGTCGGTTCTCGCTTGCTTATGGCGTCAATTCACATAACTACTCCTAACAACAAAAAATATGCACTAAAAATATGCACTAAAATCCTTCCCTGCATGTCCGGCAAATCCATTATATCCACCCGTAGGTCACCAGTAGGTCTCTCGTAGCTCTCCCGTAGGTCACCCGTAGCCCCTACGGGAAACCTACCAATGAACTACCGCAAACCTTCGGGATGAATTAACACTTAAACTAGTCATTCGCCAGAGAAAAATCTCACATTTTTCGTAAGATAATAAGCGAGAGCTACGGAGATAATGCGAAGTTAGGAGAATTTAACATTTGGTCTCAATCATTCATTTTACTCTTTCGGGGAGTTTTGCGGTTACAGATTTCTTCTACTAACAATAAATCGACTCATGATGAAGGCATAATAGAAGTGTAAATAAGCAAAGTCGGTTTCATGAGATTGATTGAATGCTTAGTGAGAATCGAAGCTATGTGACATATTAGGCGTAATTTGAGTGATTTAGGGTTTTAAAAAAGTTCTTG
This sequence comes from Candidatus Cloacimonadota bacterium, assembly GCA_016938155.1. GTDB lineage: Bacteria > Cloacimonadota > Cloacimonadia > Cloacimonadales > JAFGVF01 > Zophobacter. Next base: position 2,407 of record JAFGVF010000155.1, on the reverse strand, counting down.
CCATAAAACAGTAACTTTGAAATTTTGCAAAATAGCAGAGAAAAGAGGCTGAGAAATAACAGCCATTAAATCGGTAAGATATAGATAATAAATAAATTAAGAGGCTAATATGGCGAATACTTCCGATATCAGAAACGGAATGATTATTGAATACAATAATGGAATCTATGAAGTAATAGATTTCTTACATGTAAAGCCGGGTAAGGGTGGTGCATTTGTCCGCACCAAGATGAAGAACATCCGTACCGGGCAGGTTATTGATAACACATTCAGAACCAGTGAGAAGCTGACAGAAGTGCGAATCGAAAAGACAAAGAATCAGTTTTTATATAGAGAAGGTGATTTGTTCAACTTCATGGATACAGAGACCTATGAGCAGTTGAGTATTCCGAAAGATGCTATCGGAGACCTCGACAAGTATTTGATGGACGGGATGGAAACCAAGATAAGGTTCACACCGGACAAGGAAGTCATAGGGATTGAACTTCCGATAGTTGTAGAACAACTCATCAGCGAATGCGAGCCTAATGTAAAAGGCAATACAGCTTCCGGTAGCGGAAAAGTTGCCTTTACAGAGACCGGCTTAAGAATCATAGTTCCCTTCTTTGTTGAAGCAGGGACAAAAATCAGAATCGATACTCGCACCGGCGAGTACATTGAACGCGCTTAAAAGACCATAGGAGGATAAAATGGCTAAAGGTAAAACTTTTGCTGCCAAGCTTGCCCATGAAATCAGTACCCACGGTAAAGTGATTTGCCCGGTTTGCAATACTGAAATCAAAAGAGTTAAGCTGATTACTTGCAAGAAATCAAAGGCAGATTCTTGGGCTCCCAATTATCTCTTCAAGAAGATTTGCAAATGTAACGAACAGGATATCCTGTCCGGAAAATACTAATTGTAAGCTTTACATGAAATAATAAAACCCCGCTTTAGTGGGGTTTTTTTAATTATGGTTAGATTAATAGGTCTCGGACAAGCATACGGTTTAATCAGACTTGACATAATCCAAATTGGATAATTAGGTGTCTGGAAATGAGAAATTATGAAGAATAAATACGATGTAATTGTAGTCGGAGCAGGGCACGCCGGATGTGAAGCTGCCTTAGCAAGTGCCGGAATGGGAGCACGAACCGCTTGTTTTGTCCTGAAAATGGAATCAATCGGAAGGATGTCCTGTAACCCCAGTGTGGGTGGTCCGGCGAAGGGTCATTTGGCTCGTGAGCTTGATGCCCTTGGTGGAGTAATCGGCTATGCTGCCGACTTGTCCGGTATTCAGTTTAGAATGCTGAACCGGAGCAAGGGTCCTGCCGTATGGGCACCGCGGAGTCAGAATGACAGACAGGGTTATTCTCTTTTAATGAGAGAGATAATGGAGAAGCAACCTAATCTTCATCTGATTGAATCCGATGTTGCTGAAATATTAACTGAAGATAATGCGGTGGCAGGTGTACTGACTGCAATTGGGGAAAGATACGATGCCCCCAGAGTTATTCTTGCTAATGGAACCTTCCTAAAAGGTTTAATCCATGTCGGGTCGGTAAATGTTCCCGGAGGTCGTTCCGGTGAACCGGCTTCTTATCACCTTTCCGAATGGCTGGTGAAAACAGGCTTTGAAGTGAAAAGATTTAAGACGGGAACTCCACCCCGGGTAGATTTACGAACCGTGAATATGAACCTTGTTGATGAGCAACCCGGGGATGAGAATCCTGAAGGATTTTCCTATTATAGAGATGTTACACTCAAGAACCAGGTAAGTTGCTATTTAACGCATACAACCCCTGAAACACATAGGATTATCGAAGAGAATTTAAAGAAATCCTCACTCTATGGAGGATTTATCTCAGGAACGGGACCCCGATACTGCCCTTCCATTGAAGATAAAATCGTTAAGTTCTCCACGAAAGAGCAGCACCATGTGTTTATCGAACCGGAGGGTATAAACACCTTTGAAGCCTATGTAAACGGGGTTTCAAACAGCCTGCCTCCCTTTGTGCAGCAGAAGATGATAAACTCCATACCGGGGCTTGAAAAAGCTAAAATTATGCGGTATGCTTATGCAATTGAATATGATTACATTGTTCCGACAGAGATAAATGTTACGATGGAGACCAAGCGGGTCAAAGGATTGTATTTTGCCGGACAGATAAACGGTACTTCAGGTTACGAAGAAGCCGCTGCTCAGGGCTTTGCTGCAGGAGTGAATGCTGTTCTTTCCTTAGATAAAAAAGAACCCTTGATTTTTGATCGCTCGGAATCTTACATGGGGGTTTTACTCGATGATTTAGTCACCAAAGGGACAACAGAACCATACCGTTTATTCACCTCCAGAGCGGAGTACAGACTCTATTTGAGACAGGATAATGCAGATGAAAGACTGATGGACATCGGCTATAAACTCGGACTTGT
>JAFGVF010000154.1 GCA_016938155.1 Candidatus Cloacimonadota bacterium | reverse complement strand
GCAGGATATTCTTTATATTGATTCTCTTTCTTTGACTGCTACTGCTTTGAGATATGAATCGAATCGAACTGAATACAACCTTTTTAGGCTTTTTCTTAGCAAACAAATAGATTAGCAGAGGCAGTGCCCCTGCTACAATAAAAGCCAGAATCCCTGTATTTAAGAAAGAAAACATCTATACTGATTTAAAATGACAATGAAAGAGAAACCAGATAATCATTACTCTTCCAGTTAAACTCAGGACTTACTAAACCAAAGTCAAGTTTGATGCCACCCATATAGTATCCGAGTCCCATTGTGTAATTAATGATTTTTTCTTCATTACCGTCTTCATCAAGGGTGTATTCCCAGAAAGTTCCACCTCTAAGAGCCATCTCCTGGGGACTTTCTTCGTTTCCTGAAGAATAGGGCGTATAGTTGACGCCAAAGTGACTCGTCATTTTTGTTTCTTCTTCTAATCTGCCTTTTAAGGTGTACATAACTTGAAGTTTACTCAAATCATATTGGAATCCACCCATCCAGGTTCGAACTAAAACATCAGTGTCAAAATGTTCCCAGTATAGCTGTGAATATACATCTAAGAGGCTTCCGGCAAAAGTGATTCGCCCAACTTTGTAAATCCCGCCTGCATCGACCGAGAATCCTTTAACTTTCTCATCTATAAAAGTGTTCTTATTGAAGATTGTGGCATCTTCACCATGGTTAACAAGATGAATAAGTCTTCCCGTGAGATACTTAGCCCCAAAACCGAGAGAGCCATTAGGCACTTTCTTGTCTAAAAGAGCGAAAGAGGCTTGAAATGCGTCAAGCTTGTAATCATAATATTCCTGTTCCTGTCCGGATAAAGAACTAATGTGTACATCTGCTAAAGTCTGGTAACTGAAGGCAAAAGTCTTGGCGGAAACACCCACATACGATAATCTGTTTTGTTTGAGAAAGTTACTGTAATCAAGCATATCTGCAAAGTTCAGCTCCTCTTCAGAATCATGCCTGAAAGAGAGAGCAAGATAAACTTTCTGGTTCTTGAAAAGTAAAGCCGGATTATCATATCCCCCAAAAACATCACTACCATTGGTAATATTAACTCCACCAAGAGACATGGCAACTGGAGAAACATGATTTCGAGGATTATGGTAATCAAACTCTAAAATAGGAATTTGTTTAGCCTGATGGTAAGTGTAATCGGACACTCCATCTGCGAATAAGAGACTGCCAATCATTAAGAAAATGAGAATTAGTATTTTCAAATCAATCTTTTTCATATATCTATCCTTTAGGGCTTTTGTTAGTATCTATGCGAGTGTTGTAACTTTAGTGTGATAAAATTTCAGAGCACCAAAATAACCAATCCATGCTATTATTAACCCACCAATTGCGTCAATGAGATAATGATAATGGCAATAAACTGTAGAAACACAGAGAAGGAAAACAATTGGAATTACAAACCAGATAATTTTAGGGATATGTCGATAAATTGAGATTGTAATTGATACGGCAACGGCAACATGTGAACTTGGAAAAGCTCCTCCTGCATGTGGACTCATTGTATAAATATATGCCATTATCCGGGTGAAGAGACCGTATCTATATGAAGTCGTTACAGCGTGAGCATCGAATCCGATTGTATTGTAGCTTATATACTTACCGATTTCAGGGAATCTTTCTATAAACGACGGACTGAAAGCTCTCGCTCCTATTACAGGAAGCCAGGAGAAAATGAAGAAGCAGATATAGAATACTGCTGAAGTCGTAAAAACAAACTCCTTAAAGCTCTCTTTCTGCTTGAAATACAGGTAAATAGGAGTAATCAAAATTAGGGGATAATAAGCAAAATAGGCAAAATGCATAATCTCTTGAAGCCAACCGTAATCATAATTAACTCCCCACATAATACTGGGCTGATAACCCCACATTATCTGCTCAATTTTCTGGAACCATGGGTCGATAAATCCACCGAAAAAAACTCGGTTTGTGACCATCGAGCCCTCGAAGAAATAAGCAGCTAACGGCAGAGGATAGACATTTCTGATTAAATCCAGAATTGGATTTCGAATTACACTGTTTAAATAAATTAAGCCTACAACTCCACCCGTGAATAATGCCAACTCCAATAAATTTGATAACGGGTGCTCTATTCTGTTGAATCCAACTGTAATCATTATCCCGATCCACAGGATGTACCCCAAAACGATATAATCTATCTCAATAAAGAGCTTTTTCTTCAAATGTCCATCTCCAGAATCTGATATGTCTTATAGGGTATTCCGCCGAGACTCACTGCAAGTCTGTTCATCATAACATTATCCTCAAGAACCCATGAAAATTCACCGTCAAATATCCCTTTGGGAATACCATACTGATAAAACTTATAGTGGAACATCGCATCAACTCCAAGGTTACGGTATTCTTCCAGAATTCCCATAATCATAACTCTTACTTCTTTTATTCTACTCTTAGCAATTAATGCTTTTACGATAGTTACAGGATTTATTTTACCATTCATGACCTTGAAGACTCTGTTGTAGTTTGGAATCCCGACTGAGAATCCTATTGGTATATTGTCTTTCTTGGCTATGATTATGAAGTTGGGGTCTGCTATCGGAAGGAGTTCATCCTTCAGGCGGTCAAACTCTTTCTCACTCATGGGGACATATCCCCAGTTGTCTTTCCATGCTTTTCTATAAATATCAAATACTATTTCGATATCTTCTATTCTTTCTTCCTTTTTCTTTCTGAGAGTATAGAAAGTAACATTCTCTTTCTCGAGACGCTTCTCTATCACTTTTGCCACCCTTTCAAGTTTTGGGGGAATAACATCTGTATGAGTTAGATAAGAATACATCCCTTTTGCTTTTACTAAGCCCACATCATTAAGCAGTTTCTCATAATAGGGTTTGTTATATGAAAGCATAATGTAAGGAGGTGTATCAAAGCCATCAACCAGCAAGCCGCAAATGTCATTTATTGTGAAATTGAATGGACCTGAAATTTTATCTCTTCCATGTTCTTTATTCCATTTAACAGCCTCTGAAATAAGAGCTTCTGCAACGGTTCTGTCATTAATACATTCAAAGAAACCAAAGAACCCCATTTTATCATGATAGTGGTTATTATGCAGTGTATTGGTCTGAGCAGTAATTCTACCAACCACCCGATTATCTTTTATCGCAAGAAAATAATC
>JAFGVF010000153.1 GCA_016938155.1 Candidatus Cloacimonadota bacterium | reverse complement strand
TTGATTGCTGATCCGGGATTCTCTACAGTATTACCTGAATTATCGTCCATATCTCCATGTGTAAATAACGGAGAAGCTTTTGCCAATGTTACAACAGACATTAACGGAAACCCCAGAGATAGTTTTCCCGATATTGGTTGCTTTGAAGTTCAGGATTTTATCTTAGCTTTGGATACACCACAAAATATTCAGATCAGTTATAATCAGCAAGAGGGTAATATAAACTTGAGCTGGGACATGGTTAATAATGCCCTGTCCTATAAGATTTGGACTGGCGTGAGTCCTATTGTTGATACTACAGGACAACCTTTAGTAACAACTACATCTACAAGTACTTCAATACCGGTTTCCGGCTCAAGACTTTTCTTCATCATCAAGGCTTCAACAGAATCGCCAAGATCTGAACTACCTGTTCGTAGTTCAGCCAGAAAGTAATAAATAACAATGTATAAAAAAAGGGAAGGACTAATCCTTCCCTTTTCCCATTAAAAAGTACTTACTTCTTCTTGGTGTTTGTTGGTGCAGGCTTTGATGTCTTTGTTGCTACATCTTTCTTTGGTGTAGCTACAGGAGCCTTTTTGTCTTTACCCATTGGTTTCTTATCCATTTTTACCTCCTATTGAGATATTCTTAGTAATCCAGCTACAATTAAGTAGAGGAATCTATACTACAAGAATCAGTATTAAAAGCTGTTCCGCATGTGCTATCAATTTTCTTACATTTATTTTATACGAATTTAAGTTGTAAAGCTTTTTCTTAAATATTTTGAGATGCTCAAACTTAAGGTTTAAGAGCGGAAATAACACAATGAGAATCACCTTCGAATGCTAACTATTAACATCAAAATGTAAGAGATGACAATTGCGTATTTAACTGATGTAATTCCTTAGAATTTACCGGCTTTGAAGAAAGTTTCGACACCTTCAATTCCACACTTTTGAGCATCTTTAAGGGTTCCATGGAAAAGAAGATTACCTTTATCAAGGAAGATCACTTTATCTGCAATTCGGTGAATGGAGGCAAGTTCATGAGTAACAACAACGATACTCATATTTAACTGCTTCTTCAATTCTAAAATCAAATGATCTAAGGAGTGGCTTGTCAGAGGGTCAAGACCTGCAGAGGGCTCATCACAAAATAGAATCTCGGGATCAAGAATGATAGAGCGAGCAAGACCTGCTCTTTTTATCATTCCACCTGAAAGCTCTGAAGGGAGAAGGTTAACAGCATGATCCAAACCTACAAGATGCAATTTTGTCCGAATAATCCTATCTATAATCTCTTTAGGCAGTTTTGTATGTTGCTCAAGTGGAATGGCGAGGTTATCCCAAACAGGAATAGAATTGATGAGTGAACCGCTTTGAAAGAGCATTCCAACTCTTTTCAGTATCTTTTCGAAGTCTTTTGTCTCCAGAGTAGTTACTTCTTCTCCGAAGATTTTGACACTTCCCTTGTGAGGTTCATACATTCTCAGTATATTCTTTAAAAGAGTGGATTTTCCGCAACCCGAACCACCAAGGATTACAGTAACTTCATTAGGATAAAAATCAGCTGTTATCCCGTTTAGAATCGTTTTCTCGCCATATTTTGCAACAAGGTCTTGAACTGATATTATTGGGTTCATGTTTTCCATAGTTACACCAGATAGATAAAGCTGAAAAGAGCATCCAGCATAATTACAGCAAAGATAGAAGTTACCACGGAATCGGTGGTTGCTTTACCCACGCCTTCGGCACCGCCCTTGACCTTTAGACCCATGTAACTGCCAATGATTACAATAACCCAGGCAAAGAAAGTTGTTTTTACAAAGCTGACCAGCACATCCCTTAAATCAAGGATTTCAATAGCCCTGTTGAAAAAGGTGATTGGACTCAGACCGAGGAAGGTCATTCCGACTATTAATCCTGCTCCGATTGAAACAATTATACTCAACATGAGCAAGACGGGCATGCAAACTGTAATTGCATGGAACTTAGGTACAATAACAAACCGAATAGGATTTATAGCCATTATTTTCAAAGCATCAATCTCTTCCATAACCTGCATACTCGCTAATTCTGAAGCAATTGAAGAACCACTTCTTCCTGCAATAATTATTGCGGTGAGTATTGGTCCAAGCTCATTGACCATTGTAACAGAGAGCATATCTGCAAGAAATACACTTGCTCCAAATTGTCTGAGTTGATTACCTGATTGTATTGCCATGATAAATCCGAGGATAACTGACAGTAATACAATAATACCTACAGCATCAAGACCAAGAAGAATGCTCTGTTGAGTAAAAGAGCCTTTTCTTTGTCCTTTTCTGTCAAACAGATCATGGAACGACCAGAAGACTATATCTGAGGCAAGAAACATCAGGTCATTTAACTCATTCCAGGAACCGATAACCTTCTCCCCCAGTTTTTCAAAATAGTTTTCTTTTTTTACATCATAAGCAGAAGCATCAGGTTGATACGAAAACACTTTAAAAGCTTCCATAACAAATGGAGGTATGTTGATTAATTCTATCCCGTCATAACGGTGTTTTATGCTGTCTATCAATGCAACTCCGGCACTGTCAATGCTTTCGACATTCTCTAAATCAAGAACATTTATTGTGTTGTTTCTATACTTCGAGAGCTGGTCAAATATATCGGGAACTGTTAGGGTTTCCAATACACCTGACAGAATAAGTCGATTCTCGTTTAAATGTAACTGTTGCATATTAATAGAACAAGGATAATCTGAGGAATGTACCGTATTCAATTACCCAGTAATCCTTGCCTTGCAAGCCTTTTATCATATTAGCTTTGATATCCCACGATACATTTTTTATCAAGTTGATTGTCAAAATGTTCTCTATGTCATACTTTGCATTATCATTAGCATCAAAGGGAAAGAGGAAATCTGCACTGACCGTATAATCTACCGGAAATTGCTTGAACGAAAGTGTTCCAAGAGCAGATAACTCGAAGCCTGTTGTCTGGTCGTCATCCACTTCCTGGTATGTATAAAGCGTATCGGAAGTGCTTTTTAAGATGTAAACATTGTTGTTAATCTCCTGCTCCCAACCAATACCACCTCTCACGCTCATTTTTACAGAATTGATACTTTGGAACAAGCGATAATTAAGCCCGATACCTTCTTTCAGAACCATAGGGAAGATACTTGGTTGATATTTAAACTTTGTTTTAGCTGTTTTGTAACTCGTTTGAATGCCATTCGAATTTTGGAGAGCCACATCTCTTTCCAAAGAATTGGGGAAATAAGTATAAGTAGGGGCAAAGTGGCAATCAATATCCCCTCTTCCATACACTCCAAGGCCTCCGATGAAGTTATATATGAGAGTATTTTCTAAACTATAATCATCGTTTTTAACATTGAAATCCTGGTCTGTCTCCCAATTCAGCTCTATGCTG
>JAFGVF010000152.1 GCA_016938155.1 Candidatus Cloacimonadota bacterium | reverse complement strand
GCATCGGTTAGATTATATACAGTCTGTATAAAATTAGCTAACATTATGGGAAAAGCCAGAACTATCAGATTCTTCAGAATTGGTCCTGTAGTAAGGTCTCTACCTTGAGTCTTTTCTTTCATTTTTTTCTTCTGCCTATTGGAAGACCACATTAAAAATCCTTTTATTTGTGGCTACATTTTTGTTTTATATTGGTTTCCCTGTTCAATCTCTCGCTACACTGCATGGGTAATGTGCCTGTCTTCCCTACATTTCTTAACTCGTAGAAGATACAGAAAATGGATGCATTTTCACTGTAAATTTCCTGTTAATGTGTTCTATCTTCCCAATGATCTTCCATACTTCAACCATGGCTAACCAATGCCTTTTCCATGCGTGCCATTGGTTGTCCATTGGTTATCCATGGGTGGGGCATTGGTTTGCCATGGGTAAGTATAACACATCTGCCAAACTGCTGCATGCGGAGAAATTCCCTTTAGTTTCCATAGCTCCCAGGTTTTTTTGCTTTTTTTTAACGAATCTCTGAACTCGATTAATCCGATATTGCTATGGCTCATCTTATCATTTCTTGCCTAAGAACAAAAGCAAAACGGTAAATAACGGCTTTCTAAAAAAGAAAAGGGATAGTGTAGTCAATGCGGAGACAATTACTAAAAGTTTATCTATAAATTCCGAAAAAGGTTGACTTTTTCGGAATGACTGGAAAAGTGGTATTATAAAGTTAGTAAAGGATATAAAGTGTCAATGGTGATAAGACTCGACTATTTAATTCACAACGCTGTAAAGTTTTATAAAGAAAAAGCATTTGTCTCACGGACAGATGCTTTTTTTGTTTAAGGTATCCAACATGAGCATTGAGCAGATAATCAAACTTAGCTTGGAAGAAGATATTTTTACCGGAGACATCAGTACAGAATTCCTTAAGCTTGACATGAAACAATCAAAAGCTGAGTTTATAGCAAAAGCAGATGGGATAATCGCGGGTTTACATGTCGCTGAGCTTACATTTAAAACAGTAGATACAAATATTGTTTTTACACCGCATGTTAATGATGGGATGTTTGTAACAAAAGGAACCTTGTTAGCAAGTATTGAAGGGTGTTCCGCTTCTTTGCTGAAGGCTGAAAGAGTAGCATTGAATTTTTTACAGAGACTGAGTGGAATCGCATCCCTTACTCATCTGTATGTTAAAGAATTGGCAGGAACTGAAGCAAAACTTCTTGATACCCGCAAAACAACACCTCTCCTCAGACAATTGCAGAAGTATGCTGTAAGAGTTGGCGGTGGATATAATCATCGCTTTGGTCTTTATGATATGGTAATGCTTAAAGAAAATCATATCCGGGCAGCAGGCTCCATAACTGAGGCAGTAAGTAGAGTAAAAGCCTCTAATACAAGTTACAAAATCGAAGTTGAAGTGACTAACCACGAGGAATTGATCGAAGCTGTAAACTGCAAAGTTGACAGAGTGATGCTCGATAACATGAGCCTTGAAGAAATACGAAAAGCTGTTATTGAGTTTGGTGAAGCAGTTGAATTGGAGGCATCGGGAAATGTGACTCTTGAGACTATCCGTGAAATTGCTTTGACAGGTGTTCATTATATCTCCAGCGGTACATTGACTCACTCATATAAGTCGTTGGATATTAGTATGTTATTTAAGAATTAAGTATAAAGGGAGTAATCATGAAAGAGCAAATGCTTGTTTTAGCAAAGATGCAGGCTTATGATGACAAAATTGGCGATAAACTTGCCCAGAAAGAGTTCTTACCCAAGCAATTGGAGTCTCTGGAACAGGCTGTTGTTGAAGCTAAGAATAATGTAACCGCTATCCACACATTGATTGAAGAGATTCAAGTAAAGCAGAAAGCTAAAGACCTTGAAATTCAGGCTAATAAGGATTTAATCGCTAAATATGCTGTTCAATTGAACAACATAAAAACGAATAAAGAATATAAAGCCCTGAATAAAGAGATTGAGGCACTTAATGTGAAAAACTCAGAAATCGAAACTGACATTTTAAATTTTATGGAGGAGATTAACATCCGTAAAAATGAGTTGAAAGAAGCTCAGAAAGATCAAAAGGATGCTGAGACCAACCTGAAATCTCAGGAAGCTGAGTTGAAAAAGATGATTGGAGCTTTAGATACAGACATCCAGCATCTCAAAGACAAGAGAAATGAACTCACAAAAAAGCTACCGGTTACCTTAACAAGACGATATATCGTTCTGCTTAAAAATAAGAACAGAAAAGCTGTTGTCTTTAATATAAAAGGTGCCTGCTCAGGATGTGGATATCAGATTCGTCCGCAGATTCTCTTGGAATTGGATGATGAAAAGAAATTACACTATTGTGAGAACTGTAGTCGAATCCTAATAAATAAACCATCAGGGTTAAAAATCGATTAAGACGAATTAACATAACATCTTCAAAAGCCCGTAGTTACGGGCTTTTTTTATTGATTGTCCGAATGATTCAAAATCTTTCTGTTGGCAAAAAAACCACAGTTGAAAGCTTGTCCTCAGAAGAATAAAATATCATAAAGAGGTAATAATGAGTGAATTAAAACAGATCCGAAACATCGGAATCAGTGCCCACATAGATTCGGGCAAAACAACGCTCACAGAAAGAATACTGTTCTATACGGGCAGAATACATAAAATCCATGAAGTTCGCGGTAAGGACGGCGTTGGAGCAACAATGGATTCGATGGAACTTGAAAAAGAAAGAGGAATAACAATCTCTTCCGCTGCAACAAATGTATCATGGAAAGGATATGAAATCAATATCATTGATACGCCCGGGCATGTCGATTTTACAATTGAAGTTGAAAACGCCTTGCGTGTTCTTGACGGAGCTGTTCTTGTGTTATGCTCGGTTGGCGGTGTACAATCTCAGACCATAACTGTGGAACGCCAGATGAATCGGTACAAGATTCCTCATCTTTGTTTTATCAACAAAATGGATCGCTCCGGTGCAGACCCCTATAAAGTGATGTCTCAATTGCATAGTAAGCTCGGAAAAAATGCCGTATTTACCCATCTTCCTATAGGCTCGGGCGAGAAATTCGTTGGAATTATTGATTTAGTATTAATGAAAGCGGTCTATTATCAGGGACATAATAACGAAGAGATTATTATCAAGGAAATTCCGGCAGAGCTTTTGGATGAAGCCAAAAAGTATCAGGAAATCCTTATGGAAACAGCTTCCATGTTTTGTGACACATTGATGGAATCATATTTAGAAGGAACTGTTGATGAAGCAATTTTGCGAGATGCAATTAGAAAAGCTACCATTGCAAGGCAGATGGTCCCTGTTATTGTCGGCTCAGCATATAAGAATATCGGTGCGAGAGTCCTTTTGGATGCAGTTTTACAATACCTTCCGGCTCCAGATGATGTAACTAATATTGCCTATGATGTTGACCATCACGACCGTGAGATTGAGATTGAAAGCAGACGAGACCGTGATGTCGTTGCTATGGCGTTCAAACTTGAGAATCAACAGTATGGACAACTGACTTATTTAAGAGTTTATCAAGGTGTTATCAAGAAAGGGATGGATTTGACAAACCTTGTAACCGGGAAAAAGTATAAAATCGGAAGATTAGTGAAAATGCATGCCTCTGTTATGGAAGATATCGAAGTTGCTGCTGCAGGTGATATAGCCGGATTCTTCGGAATCGATTGCTCCCTTGGAGATACCTTCATCACAGGTTCTGCGCATTTCTCTATGAAACACATGTATGTTCCGGAACCAATTATCTCTCTGGCAGTTATTCCAAAGGATAAGAAATCTTATGACAATATGGGTAAGGCATTGAACAGGTTTTGCAAAGAAGACCCTACTTTTAAGTCCTACTTCGATGAAGAGTCAAGTGAAACCATTATCTCCGGCATGGGAGAGCTACATCTGGATGTATATATCGAGAGAATGAAGAGAGAGTATAAATGTGACCTGGAAATAGGACAACCTCAGGTTGCATATCGGGAATCTTTCAGTCAGGAAGTTGCCTTCGATTATACCCACAAAAAACAATCCGGTGGTCGTGGACAATACGCTCGGGTTGCCGGATACTTCCGTCCTTTGGATGACGAAGACAGTAGGTTTGTTGATAAAATCGTGGGTGGCACAATCCCATCCAATTTCATCCCTCCCTGTGAAAAAGGTTTCTTTGCTTCTCTTGAGAAGGGTGCCCTGGCAGGATTCCCGGTTGTTCAAGTTGAAATGGTATTAACAGATGGAGCTTTTCATGCTGTTGATTCTTCTCAATTGACCTTCGAGATTGCGACAAAAGCGGCTTTTAGAGAGTACTATCACAAGGCAAAACCATACTTAATGGAGCCTATTATGAAGGTAGAGATCGAAACACCGAATGAATATCGTGGCAATGTAATGGGGAGCATTAACCAGAGAAGAGGAATTATCATTGATAATGATATTGATGAGCAGTTCACCCGAATCATGGCAGACATCCCATTGTCTGAAATATTTGGATATATCACCCAACTCAGGTCTCTGACTCAAGGGAAAGCAGAACTTTCCGTTCAGTTCCATGCATACAAGAAGATGCCCAAGTCCATCGAAGAGAAGGTACTTGACGACCTTCGGAGAAAGGAGAAGAAAGCCTAATCGTCTTCTATTAACTTATAACAAGTTTCAGCTCTATCGGGATTAGCTTTGTAATCAAGGCTTATCTGATAGAGCTTTTTTATGCATCAGTAATTCAACATCTCCTTTATCACTACCCGATACTCTTCAAATGCTGTCTTACCTCTTTCCGTTAAGCTTATTAGGGTTCTGGGGATGCGATTAAGAAACTCTTTAGTAATTTCCACATAGCCGTTATGCTCAAGTTTTTGCAGATGTGCTGAAAGATTACCTTTGGTTAGCCCTGTTTGCCGTAACAAATAGACAAAATCAGCACTCTCTACAACATAAAGATACAGAATGATCTTTAATCTTGCTGGCTCGTGAATCAATCTATCGATGCTGTCGTTGCTCTCCGGGATAGTTTCGTTATTCTCAATCATTATTGTCTAAAAGGGGGTATTTTTTTATGAACATAGCTAAGTTAATGGCACCGATCACAGTACTTACGAAGCCAAAGCACATTACAAGATAATATGCACTGTGTTTGGTTAGTTTAAAGATGAAGATGATAGAAGCAAGTGCTAATAAAGCGAAGGCATACCATAACGCTAATGATGTAGGCTTTCTGATAAACATAAAAATGAAGAGAATCAGTACTGTGAAAGCTATGAGAATACTAATTCCCAGGTACATTGATGGAAGACTTCTAAAATCTATCACATGAGATTTATGAGCAAAAAACAAAATTCCAAATCCAAAAACCATTATCACTAGTATCCACTGCATTCTTTTCCCGATTTCCTTATTCTCTTTAATTTTGGCATAACCTACACGAGGATAAGTTAAACTCTTTCGAAGGGTTTCAATCAAAATCGGAATAAGTGGTACAAAAACTACTGTGATTGCACTATTTCCACTTAAAAGCATCATGAGCATTACTAACACAAGGTAAGTCCCAACTACTAATTGGGGGATACCATCACGGTATTTCTGCTCTGAAACAACCTTTTTAGTAACTTCATTGATCCAATCATTATTTTTCATTACTTCTCCTCTGCAAACCGGTTTGCATTACAAACTTGTTTGAATTTCTTTTTCGTCAATCTTTTTCTAATATTTATTTACCTATTGTTTGTGATACTGTTCAAGCTTAGCACTGATTTCAAAGCCTTACGGAACAGGTAGGACATACATTGATTTTACAAAATCCTCCCGCGGGTCTCCCGTGGGTCAACCGTGGGTCTCCCGTGGAAGCCACGGGAGACCCACGGGAAAGGTACGGTAAACCCATGAGAAAATATGCCGATTTCACCGGAATATATCAATCATCCGCTTTCAGCTATTACAGGGTTGACTACCGTTTCTCTTCCGTCCCTCTTACGCCTTTGCCCAAGAGCCCCGCAGGTGACCCGCAGGAGACCTGC
>JAFGVF010000151.1 GCA_016938155.1 Candidatus Cloacimonadota bacterium | reverse complement strand
CAATTCACATTGGAACAGCCAATACTCAAACATGAATCGATAATCAAGAAAGACGGCATCCATTACATGCATATTGAATGGACAATCCACGCTTTCTTCGATAAAAACGGGAAATTGTCCGAATTGCAATCTGTTGGTAGGGATATTACTGAACATAAACGAATTCAATACCGATTGCGAAAGAGTGAAGAGCAATTAGAACTTGCTCTGGAAGGTGGTGACCTGGGACTTTGGGATTTTTATCCCCAAACAGATCGAATGGAAGTAAACACAAGACTCATAAATATACTAGGTTACAAAGTGAATGAAATTGAGGATACTTTACAATTCTGGCTCTCGATTGTCCATCCTTCCGACATTGAGGAAGTACTAACAAAACTCAATAAACACATTATAGGTGAAACACCATCTTTTGACGCACAGTTCGGAATAAAGCATAAGCAAGGTAACTGGGTATGGATAATTAACAGAGGGAAAGTGCTGGAATGGGATAATAATCGAAAAGCTACCAGATTATGTGGTACTGTTATTGACCAAACTCAGCGAATTGAGTTGGAACTCCAGAAGAGAATCATCGATAAAAAACATAGTGAACTTATTGAAAATATGAATACATCTGTAGTTGTGTGCAAAGCGATTGAAGATGGCAAGGAATTCATCATTTTAGAGGCAAATCCGGCAGCCTTGAAATCTATTGGTCTTGAGTTCGATGCTGTAAAAGAAAGAGAACTTAAGAAGATATTACCGGGAATTGAAGAGATGGGTATGCATCAGGTACTGCAAGAAGTTTATAAAACCGGAAAACCTCAAAAAGTAATCAACAGCAGATATGATGACGGCAGGCTTTTTATAATTATCGATTACTATGCTTTTAAACTTCAATCGGGAGAGATTGTTGTTGTTTATGAAGACATCACCGAATGGTTATTGTCAAAAGAAGAGATAAAGGAACTGAACCGTAACTTAGAGCAGCGAGTACAGGAGCGTACTATTCAACTTGAAGCAACAAATCAGGAGTTGCAGTCATTCGCATATTCAATTTCTCATGATTTAAGAGCTCCTCTCCGGGCAATTATCGGCTTCAGTGAAGCGGTATTGGAAGACTATCCCGATCTACTGCCACAAGATGGTGTTGAGCATCTGAAAAGAGTATCTTCCGAGGGAAAGAGAATGTCGCTGCTGATAGACGAATTATTGAAGCTGTCCAGAATGAATAAATATGAGATACAATACCAATACTGTAACTTAAGTGAAATCGTGTCGGATATAGCTAAAAGGGTTATGGGATACTATTCACTCGATATAGCTAAAATGTCTGAATACATCACTATTCAAGAAAATGTAATCGCAAAAGGAGATTTAACACTGCTTTCCCAGGCAGTTGAAAACATTCTCGATAATGCCTTCAAATTCACTTCAAAAAATCCCTCTCCACATATCAAATTCAGTTACTCAAACATAAATGACAGGAACATATATTGTATCGAAGATAACGGGGTTGGATTTGATATGCATTACAGCGATAAAGTGTTCGCTCCATTCCAACGCTTGCATAGTGTTCATGAATTTGAAGGAACTGGTATCGGATTAGCAATTGTAAAGCGAGTTATAGTTAAGCATGGCGGAAGAATATGGTGTGAGAGTGAAATCGGGAAAGGTACAAAAATCTTCTTCACTTTAGGTGATTTCGACTTCTAAGTAATCTCTGAGTTTCTCCTTACTATCGAGTTCATCATGCCGTGTCGGATACCGCAATCACAAACGGTAATTATATCTTTAGAGGTAACTTCCATTATTGCTTTAACGATGAGTGTCCCTGCTAAAATAATATCAGCTCTTTGAGGATGTAGTCCCTGTACTTTCATTCTGCTTTCAAGATCAAGTCCGGCAAAGTAATTTATCATGGATTTGACATCGTTGATTGTTAGATTTAATCCGTCTATCGAATGGGCGTCATATTCCTGCAATCCAATCTTAACAGCAGCAAGGGTTGTAACAGTACCTCCTATAGTAAGAATTGTATCAACTTCTTTGTAAGTGAAATGTTTCTGGAGAACTGTCTGTAGATAGGCGTCAGCAGTTTTAATCTCCTCCTGCGTAGGGGGATCGGTCTTGATAAATCTATCCGTCATCACTAAAGCACCCACAGGAAGACTTATCTTATCAATAACTTCACCCTGAGAGCTGATGATAAACTCGGTGGAACCTCCCCCAATATCAAAAATCATATAAATCAGAGACTTTTCCTGTAAACGGTCTGTTACAGCCTCATAAGCAAGCTCTGCCTCTTCTTCTTCACTCAATATCCTGATGGAAAGATTCAGTTCTTTACGGACAAGCCCGACAAAGGCATCTGCGTTTTCTGCTCTTCTGAGCACTGCAGTGGAAAACAAGATAAATTCATCTACCTGATACTCATCCGAAATCTGTTTAAACTCTCTTATGGCATTCAAGTTTCGTTCCATAACCATGAAGGGGATTTGCCCTGTCTCTTGAAGACTCTCACCAAGCCTCGTAATATTCAATTCATCTCTAAGAATTTCAAGACCTTCAGGGGAGTGTTCCGCGAGTAGATATTTCATTGAGTTTGTTCCAATATCAAGAACTGCATATCTTGCCATCTTGTGCTCCGTTCAATTTACTGATTTAAAATCGCATCTGTATTTCAGACAGTTACAAATAAATGTCAATTAATAAATTTTCTCAATGCTCCCTGAGTAAAATGGTTGTATCATACCATCTTTAATTTCAAGGAGTAATGCACCCTTACTATTTATCCCCTGAACTCTTCCATTAAAACTCTCAAATTCCGTTGAAAGAAGTACCTGTTGTCCTTTAAGGTAGCAATGCTCTTTGTAATACTCAAGATAATTCCTAAGCCTGCTATCCATAAACTCTGGTAATTCCTCAGCATAGAAATGAAAGAGAACATTCAAAAATTCTTCATGTTCAATATCTCTGCCAACAGACTGCTTCAGACTTATGGCAATATCACTTAAATCAGGTCCAAACTCAGTGATATTCGTATCAACACCAACTCCGACAAGAAAATAGTTCTTTTGCCCAAGATGAAGAGTGAGAATCCCGCAAAGTTTCTTTCCATCCAGCATAATATCATTGGGCCATTTAATCTTTAATCTCCCTTCAAGCTCAGGCAACATTTCTAATATTGCCTGATGGATAATTATACCTGTAAATATGGTTAAGGAACTATCCAAAGGTAAGCCGTAAAGAGCCATGGTGAACCATAACCCTCCTTCTGGTGAAAACCATCCGGCTGCCTGTCTTCCTTTCCCGTTCGACTGCTCATTCGCAAGTATGAGAAAGTTGCCGTTTACATCTCCATTCTGAATCATTTTCTGAGCAGTATTCATGGTACTGACTACTTTATTGAAACTATAAATCTCATCAAACAAGTGTTGTTCTATCTTCATAAGATAACCATTGCATCCCCGTAACTGAAAAATCTGTATTTCAACTGAACCGCTTCCTGATAGGCAGTCATTATATTTTCATAGCCGGCAAAGGCACTGACAAGCATTAAAAGGGTTGATTCAGGCATGTGAAAATTTGTTATTAAACCATCGATTATCTGTAACTGTTTACCGGGATAGATAAAAATATCTGTCCAGTGCCCACCGCTATTAACTCTTCCGTCAACAGCGAAACTCTCCATAGTACGGGTAGAAGTAGTGCCCACAGCTATTACTCTTCTTTTCTCGATTTTAGCCCTATTGATTACATCTGCCGTTTCAGATGAAATCTCACAAAACTCCCGATGCATAACATGGTCGTGAATATTTTCCGTTTTAACCGGTCTGAATGTCCCGAGACTAACCCTCAGGTTTACTTCCGTAATTATAACACCTTTTGTTTTTATCTTTTCCAGCAGCTCATCTGTAAAGTGCAATCCTGCCGTAGGAGCAGCAACACTTCCCTTCTGCTCTGCATATACGGTTTGATAGGTTTCTTTATCCTTCTCTTCCGTTTCTCGCAGAATATAAGGGGGTAAAGGAATCTTACCAATCTCATCCAGAGCAGCCCAGAAATCTCCTATTGCATCGAATCTAACTATACGAGAACCTTCGTCACCATATCCGACTATTGTTGCCTTTAGTTTCTCACTGAATTTAACCTCTGCCCCGTCCCTAAGTCGGCGCCCGGGACGAACAAGGCATTCCCAAACCATATCCTCCATCTGATGGAGCAGAAAAACCTCAACCTTAGCTCCGGTTGTCTTTTCCCCCAATAACCTGGCAGGGATAACTTTTGTGTTGTTTAAAACGAGTACATCTCCTTTGTGAAGGAGGCTAACTATATCGGCAAACTTTAGATGTTCTCGCTCTCCCGTGGCTTTATTCAAATAAAGTAATCGTGATTCCGACCTTTCTGCCAGAGGATATTGTGCTATCAGCTCTTCAGGGAGTTCATAATAGTATTTACTTCTTAGGTGTAGAGACATTTTCCGCCTTTATAAGAATGGCTTTAAAAGAACCGAATACGATTTTGCTTTCAAGTAGAACTGGGATTTTTTGTTCATCGTCAGTCAGCCAGATGAAAACTCTGCCTGAATTGGCAAAGATGGTTTCACCATCTACAACAGGCTCTATCATTATGCAATTTCTCTTTCCGAAGAGAGTATCAATCTTTTCACGCTTGTGTACAATAATTTTGATGGGAGCTGTTGTTCCATCCGAAGTTACACTCAATGAAAGTGTATCGCCGGGAGTTAGATTCTGCTCTCTTGTCCAATAGAAAGCAGAGAACATATCGTAAGTATCTGCAGGTATCTCCAAAACCTTTTCCCGCCACTTCTCTGTCTTAAAACTCCATCTGCGATAAAGGGTTGTTAAGTTCTTCCTATCGAAAGAATGCTCTCTTTTCTGTCTGTAATTGCCTTCTTTGAGATTTTTTATAAACTCATAAGGTAACTTAGTTGTAGGGTCAATATAGGAATAGATTTCATCTCTTACTTTAAAAATGGAATCAAAGAAGGGGTAAGTTTTTGTTTTTGCTGAAATTCTAAGTGCATTTGAGGAATCTGTATAGGCAACTTCGTTAACTTCCAGGACAGCCTCGGCAGCACTTATTATCCCGTATTTAGTCTCAAAAGTAAGTTTCTCATTATTCTTATAAGCCCAGGCAACTCCGATGTAAAAAACTAGTATTGCTATCAATATTCTTTTCATTTATAGCTTTCCGCCTGTTACAAAGAACTCTTCCCCGCTGATGTAACTACTGTTTTCTGCGGTGAGGAAATCGCAAACATGAATAATATCATCCAGTTCCGCAAGACGCTTTTTGGGTATCTGATTCAGCTCTTTGGCATAATATCTCTTTCTGAACTCCCGATACTCCTCGCTGAAATGTGAATCATCAATCTGGATTGGTCCGGGTGAAAGGGCATTAATTGTAATATTATAATCCTGTAATTCTTGGGCTACACTCCTAACAAGATTGACAATACCGGCTTTCGATACCGCATAAGCAGTACCTTTAGGCAATCCGATTCTGCTTACATTAGAGCCGAAAAGCACAATCCGCCCATAATCATGCTCTTTCATAAGAGGGAGGTTCACCCTCAAAAGATTGTACACCGAGAAAAGATTGTTTTTAATTATTTCATACCACAGCTCGGGAGAACTCGTCTCTATCTCTGCAAAGTCTGTACTTCGTTTGGATGATGTGTGGATGATTATTTCTGGGATACTTCCACTTGCTTCCCTCAACTTCGCACAAGCAGTTTCCACCTGCTGTAAATCTACAAGGTCACATGTCTGATAATGAATTGTCGGATATGCATTAACAAGCTTCAACAGACGCTCATCGGATTTATGGTATAGCAGATGAAGGGTATCGCCTTTTGAAGCATAATACTCCGCAATATAACTGCCGATGTTTCCGTTTGCTCCGGTTATAAGTATTGTATTCATCAGTTTTTATCAATAAGGAAGTCTATTATACGATGAGCAATTTCAGACTTGGAACCAACGAGACTTTGCTCGGAATGTTTGCTGATAATAGTTATCTCAGTTGAATCACTTCCGCTCACAGAGATGTGGTTGGCAACAATTGCATCAAGGTTTTTCTTTTCCAGTTTCAGTCTGGCATTTTCAACTACATTCTCTGATTCAGCGGCAAATCCTACCAGCTTTTGTCCGATAAGTTTATCACTCCCGATTTCAGCAAGAATGTCCTTAGTTCTGGTAAGTTGTAGTGCCAAATCTCCGCTTTTCTTAATCTTTTCTGCTGAGGGATTGGCTATTGTGTAATCGGCAACAGCAGCTGTCATAATGATTATATCCTGTTTTGCAGCAATCAGCATGACTTCTCTATGCATTGAATCAGCCTTTAGTGCCTTTATTGAATTGATGTAATAGGGCGGTTCTTCATCCATCCATGCGTGGATAAGTGTTACCTCTGCCCCACGCCAGTAAGCAGCTTTTGCAAGAGCAAGCCCCATCTTTCCGGTGGAATGATTTGTAATGAAACGCATGGGATCAATATCCTCTCTGGAGGCACCGGCAGTGATTAGGATTTTCTTTCCCTTCATATCCTTTGGATAGTTTACAAGTGCCGTAATAGCAGATAATATTTCAATCGGTTCCGGTAATCTTCCTTTTCCCTCATAACCGCATGCAAGTTTACCAATTGCAGGTTCAACCAAATAGTGCCCGTCACTACGCAGAGTTTCCAAATT
>JAFGVF010000150.1 GCA_016938155.1 Candidatus Cloacimonadota bacterium | reverse complement strand
ATCCCAAGAAGCCCATCCAACTCGTATCTCTCCTTCAGTTCCCCATCGATCCGTGAATTCTGATGAAATAATATTTTTCATAATAATTACTTCCTTTGGTGTTGTTGTGATCTGCACGTGATTTAGTAGACATTTTCTGATCAAGTCTCGCAAGATCTATCTCTCAAACTGTGTGAAAAATGTGACGATTCTTCCTGGTAACGATAATTGAGCTCAGTCTAAATCACTTAATGAGTAGATATTGTCTGGGAGGAATATCCTTTCAAGTTGAGCCAATGCAGAAGTTGACAGTTCTTGGGTAAAAATCACGGCTAACCTTTTCTTTGCTCTTGAGCACCCAACATAGAAAAGATTACGATTCCTTTCAAATGAATCAAACCTTTCTGAGGGATAGTTACCATCAAACCACTCTAACATTTGATTCCAGTTGTATTGGTTCCAACCCCGTCCACAAACTATTATTACATTTTCAAACTGGGCTCCTTTTACTCCATGATTTGTAGAGAAAGGAGTTTTATCATCGATGTATCGGGATAGGTCAATAACTTCTTTGTATGGAATATCCTTCAGTTTATTGATCCTATTGAATCTTTCTCGGTGCTTATCTTTTTTATTCTCATCAAATGAATCAAACTTGGCAAATAGCTCTTCATACTCTTCTACTTTCGGAGAAAGGCGAGGCTTGCGAGTCTCTTTTAGTAGTCTTATTATTTCTCCGATAGTACCAGTTAACCTTAATTGAGAAACTCTTTTCAGATCATTATTCCATTGTGCTTTGTCGCCCTGCTTCTTGAACAAGAAAGATCCCCGTCCAACAATTTCAAACAAGTCTCCATATTTTTCATCTATGAAAGCTTGATTCAATGGTTCAAGAACTTCCTTAAAGAACTTGAGATATGGATCACCAAGCTTTAAGTAGTCATCATTATCTCTGAAACAGGAAGCTAGGTCTTTGTAACCTTGTTGGGTAGCAATAAGATTATTTGTAAGCATCAGTATTTTGGTATTGTATGAAGATATGTCCCAACCTTCATCATTTAAATGAGCTTTTACCTTTTCTAAGTATTCATTCACAACTAAAGAAGGAAGATCTCCTTTCCAATGAGATCCTTGCATTCTCTCGCCCTGCCAGGAGTTTGAATGAAAAGCAATAATAATCCCTTCCGAATCAGGGTCCTTCTCATTCTGAGGTAACTCTGGTCGCATTCTGTTCAGCAGCTGAACGATGTTTTTATCTGAGCGGAAATTTGCTTCTTTACCTATTTCTATAAGTTTTCCAGAAGGACTTTTAATAAGACCGCACGCAACATTTCCATAGATTTTCTGCCAGTGGTCTCCGAACAGACCAATAAGGACATGTTCATCACTCTCGATTAGATTCGTTACGATTGCTTCAGCCAAATCAATGTTTGTATCTTGGTACTCATCGATAAATATTA
The DNA here is from genome assembly GCA_016938155.1 of Candidatus Cloacimonadota bacterium. Classification (GTDB taxonomy): domain Bacteria; phylum Cloacimonadota; class Cloacimonadia; order Cloacimonadales; family JAFGVF01; genus Zophobacter. The sequence goes on along the minus strand of JAFGVF010000150.1, from coordinate 2,098 downwards.
CAGGGTATTTGTTTCGTAATATATCCTTGAACTTCTGATATCCAAGTAGCTTCGTCATAAGCCTGATTACATCATCATGATGAAGCGTAATTGTAGTCTCAGAGATAGCAGGATAACCGAGGTCATAATCGACTTTCTGATTTGAAATACCTCCAAACTCTTCGATACGAGTTTTCCATTTTTCTGTTAATTCTGGTATAAGGAGTAACATCTGTTTCTGAAAATGTTTGATCAAACTCCAACTAAATGCGTGTATTGTCTCTGCGAGAACTATCGGATTATTATCAGTTCTGTCATTGATTTCGTTCTTTGCAACGTTTGTATATGTGATACACGCAATTTTCATATCTTTGCTTATGAAATCATTATAAGACTTATTGATCAGGTATTTTAGAGCTTCAATCAATGAATAAGTTTTCCCTGCTCCAGCACCTGCTTCTAGCCTAAAGTTGGTCCTGTCATCAATAGCAGTAAAAACTTTCTCCAGAGTCACCTTGGATGCAGCCTCTGCTGGGTTATCGGTTCTGTCACACATCATGAGCTCCTATCTTAATTCTCTGCCAACCACAGTAGTGCTTCTTCAATGTACCTAGGCACAGACCAATTTTCTTCGAACAAACCAATACCGAGAGCAAAGTTCATCTTACTGCTGTTGGCAATAAGTTCCGCTTTTAAGTACGCAGCTTCCTCTGTCTCTATATCAGATTTCTTGTCTACCTTAAACAGCTTCTTATTGGCCAGGATGAAGGCATCTTCAAAGCTCCGCCCACAAGCGGTAGTTCCTTGTTCAGAAACCTGGAAAGCGATTCTCCGATATCCATCAATCTTCTTTTCATCACCTTTTTCCATGATGTCGGATAAAACAATTTCATCTTCGCTTTCTGAAAACCATTTCTTTAGCCCAGCATTGCTTGTATGGGTACCCCTATTAACAGGGCATTTTTTATATTTGCTATCTTCATCGTCTTTCTTTGTTGAATCGATATCCGTAATCACTACAGACTTTAGCTCCAAGAAGTCTAAGAACTTGTAGAAGTGGTGAGCGTATGCCCCACCAATCTCAAGGCTTGATATATATTGGTTGGAGAGATTAACAACCTTAGCCCTGTCAATTCTCTTGATGAATTCCGGCAACAACACTCGTTCTGTAGGGCCTTCAAAGAGTATTGTCTTATCAGCAAAAAATAGATCACAACGTGTTAACGTAAGATACTTATGAATAAAATCTCGGTCTTCTTTACTATCCACCTCATTAAACTCAAGATGTAAATCCTTAATTGTGGTTTCGTTATACTTCTTCTTCCTCGTCATGAAATAACGTATTGAGTCAAATGGCGCTTCATTTGCAATATGTGAGGAATGAGTGCTTACCACAAACTGAACTGGCCAAGGCTGACCATTATTTAACGTCTTGGAAAACTGTTGGACGATATCATTTAGCTTACGAACAAACACTTCCTGCATCTGTGGATGAAGATGTGCTTCAGGCTCCTCTATACAAATAATATGAGTCTTTGGTGGAATACTATTGGATTGAAACTTAATAAAGTAGTCATAGAGCTGAAAGAGAATATATATCAGGTTTCGAGACCCCAATCCATTATATGACTCAGGAAGAGCCATACATCCTTCATTTTTGTATTTCACTCTTGTGTTGCTTTCCAGAATATTCTGAATATTTAATGTTGTCTCGGTTGTTAAATTGGGATCGGAAAGCCCTGGATATCCGAATATCTGTAATGCGGGAAGCAGAGCATCGACCTTATCTCTAAAGTCAGAATCAACAGTTTTCTGCATATCATCAATAACAGCTTCCAAATCCTTTGATTTTCTTCTGATATCTTCAGGAGCATTTTCGAGAGATGAGTTGTTGAAAATTTCTCCAACGATTTTCCCCAAAAAATCTTTCTCTTTGGTTGTTATATCTCCTAAATCTCGTTGGGCTTGTATAACATTGAATGAAAGTAGCCTTTTCAATTTTGAAAAATTCGTTGTAGTGAAGTTCCGCTCATCGGTCGGATCTACAATATAAACTTTTGAATCGTAATGTTTATGAATCCTTTCTCCTAAATTTTTGAAATATTCATTGGTTCCCTCT